>JAJUIM010000287.1 GCA_029267645.1 Microbacterium sp. | reverse complement strand
GGAGAGCGCTGAGGGCGCGACCGCCGGCGAGGGCACGCACGACGGATCCGGCAAGGAGCACCGCGACGGCAAGCCCGCCGCCGCGCGCCGCCGGCGTCGGCGCCGCCGCTCGTCCGGCCAGACGCAGCAGGGCGCGTAGCGCGCCCGGGCGCTACAGCCCGATCGGCTCGGATCCCGCGGCCGCGCGCACGATGCGCGCGACGGTCGCTGGATCCGTCGTGTGTTCGCCGATCCTGTTCGGCTTGCCCCGCCCGTGGTAGTCGCTCGATCCCGTGACGAGCAGGCCCTGCTCCTCGGCGATCCGCCGCAGGTGCGCCGCCCCCTCGGGGGTGTTCTCGCGGTGCCCGAGCTCGAAGCCCGAGAGCCCCGCGTCGATGAGGGCGCGGATCTCGCGGTCGGGCAGCATGCCCCGCGCCGCCGGGTGCGCGATGACCGCGACGCCGCCCGCGCGCACGACGGCCCGCACGGCGTCGACGGGCTCGGGGGCGAAGTGGCCGACGTAATAGGGGCTGTGCACGCTGAGCGGTCCCGCGAACGCCTGCTCGCGGCTCGCGAGGAAGCCGCCCGCGACGAGGGCGTCGGCGATGTGGGGCCGCCCGATCGTGGCGTCGCCCGAGCGCTGGGCGAGCACGTCGTCCCATGTGAGGGCGAAGTCGCGCGAGAGGTTCCGCACGAGGCGCTCCGCGCGCCCCACCCTGTCGTCGCGCACTCGCCGCATCATCTCGGCGAGCGGTTCGTCGGCCGGGTCGAACAGGTAGGCCAGCACGTGCACGCTCGCGCCGCGGTGCTTCGTCGACAGCTCCGCGCCCGGCAGCAGGCCGACCCCCTCCTCGCGAGCCGTGCGCGCCGCCTCGTCCCATCCCGCGACGGTGTCGTGGTCGGTCAGCGCGGCCGTCGCGACGCCCGCCGCGCGCACGGCGCGGATCACGTCGGCGGGCGGCTCCGTCCCGTCGGAGCGGGACGAGTGCAGGTGGAGATCGGCGGATCCTGGCGTGGGCTCGGGCACGGATAGGATCCTACGTCGCGCGGCGCGCATTCCCCCGGTTGATGCGCAGGATCCGCGGGGCGCCGACTGCGCAACTTCCCAGGACGCCTTCGTAGGCTCGCTGCGTGCTGCGCTCGTTGGGTGTCCTCGTGACCGTGATCTTCGCGTGCGCCGCAGCCGTCGTGACCTGGCCGAGCTTCTTCCGCCTCGAGCAGACGCTGCCCTTCGCGCAGCTCGTGGCGCTGCGCGGCGCCGTCGTCGCGGTGTTCGCCGTGCTCGCGGTCCTCTTCCTGCTGCTGGGCGCGGCTCGCCGGGTGCGCGGCTTCGCGCTGTCGATGGCGATCGTGAGCGTCGTGGCCGCGATCGGCGGCGGCGTGACGCTCGGCCTGCGCGGGTACGGCGCCGCGAGCCTGCCCGACAAGCAGGAGGCGAGCGTGCGCGTCATGACGTGGAACACCGCGGGCAACGCGACGGGCGCCGAGACGATCGCGCAGACCGCCGTCGCGATGGAGGCCGACATCGTCGCCCTGCCCGAGACGGCCGAGGGCGTCGGCGAGGAGGTCGCGGTGCTCATGCGCGAGCTCGGCCACCCCATGTGGGTGCACAACGAGGCGTACAACGAGGACGTCGTCGACGGCCCCCAGGCCTGGCAGACGACGCTGCTCGTCTCGCCGCGCATGGGCGACTACTCGGTCATCGAGGCGTCGAACGACGGCACGACCATGCTGCCGACTGCCGTCGCGATGCCCGTGTCGGGCGAGGGCCCGATCATCGTCGCGGCGCACGCGGTCGCGCCGCAGGCCCGCTACATGGACGCCTGGCGCAGCGACCTGCGCTGGCTGGCAGACCAGTGCGTCGACGACGACGTCATCATGGTCGGCGACTTCAACGCGACGGTCGACCACATGTCGGCGCTCGGCGCGGGCGGCAACGACCTCGGCTGGTGCCGCGACGCCGCGACCGAGACGGGCAACGGCGCGGCGGGCACGTGGCCCGCGAGCCTGCCGACGATCGTGGGCGCGCCGATCGACCACGTCCTCGTCTCGGACACGTGGGACGTGAGCGGATCCATCGTCGTGACGAACGTCGACGACGCGGGCAGCGACCACCGCCCGCTCGTCGTGCAGCTCGAGCCCGCGGGCTGACGCGGGCCCAACCGGCATACCCTGGAGGTATGACCTCCACGAGCGAAACGGCCGAGCAGCAGCCGCAGGCCGACAGCAACACCAACCGCCGTCAGCCCTACCCCCAGGGATTCCTCGACACGATCGGACGCGGGTGGGCGGAGCGCCCCGACGAGATCCCGCCCGCGCGCGAGGCCGCCCGCTTCGCCGCACGCCGGCGCGAAACGCTCAGCGAGCAGTTCGCGGGACGCCGGCTCGTGATCCCCGCCGGCGGCTTCCAGCAGCGCTCGAACGACACCGACTTCCCGTTCCGCGCGCACTCCGCGTTCGCGCACCTCACGGGCTGGGGATCCGACGCGGTCGCCGACTCGGTGCTCGTGTTCGACCCGACGGACGACGGCCACGACGTGACGCTGTTCCTGCGGGATCGCGCGACGCGCGACACCCCCGAGTTCTACCGCGACGCGACGATCGGCGAGTTCTGGGTCGGCCCCCGCCCCTCGCTCGCCGCCGTCGCCGCCGACCTCGGCGTCGCGACCGACGACCTCGAGCACTTCGAGGCGTCGGACGACGACCTCGTCGTGGGCGCGCACGAGGGCCTCACCTCGGCCGTGAGCGAGCTGCGGCTCGTCAAGGACGACTACGAGGTCTCACAGATGCAGCTCGCGGTCGATATCACGGCCAAGGGCTTCGACGACATCGTGCGCGAGCTGCCCCGCATCATCGCGCACCCGCGCGGCGAGCGCGTCGTCGAGGGCGTGTTCCACCTGCGCGCCCGCAGCGACGGCAACTGGGAGGGCTACGACACGATCGCGGCGAGCGGCCCCCACGCCTGCTACCTGCACTGGACACGCAACGACG
>JAJUIM010000259.1 GCA_029267645.1 Microbacterium sp. | reverse complement strand
GCTGCGGCGGATCGTGATCCACCGCGTCTCCGTGAAGGCCTCGATGTTCGCCTCGGCGCCGCCGTGGCGCGATCCGGTTCCCGAGGCGCGCACGCCACCGAAGGGCGTGTTCGCCTCGTCGTTCACGGTCTGGTCGTTGATATGCACGATGCCCGTGGGGATCCGCTGCGCCAGCTCGTAGCCCGCCATCGCGTCGGCCGTGACGATGCCGAGCGACAGGCCGTAGTCGGTGCCGGACGCGATCTCGACGGCCTCGTCGTCGGTCGCGAACGGCACGACCGAGATGACGGGGCCGAACACCTCCTCCGCGAACACCTTCGCGTCGCGCGGCGGGTGCGCGACGACGGTCGGCCGGTAGAACAGGCCCTCGTACGAGCCGCCCGCGCGCACCTCGGCGCCGGCCGCGGCAGCCTCCTCGACCCACGCGTGGATCCGGTCGCGCTGCGTCTCGTCGATCACGGGGCCCATGTGCACCTCGCCCGCCGAGGGGTCGCCCACGACCATCGACTCGGCCTTCGCGGCGAGCTTCTCGACGTACTCGTCGACGAGCGACTCGTGCACGAGGTGGCGGCCGATCGACATGCAGATCTGCCCCTGGTTGAGGTAGTTGCCCCACACCGCGAGGTTCACGGCCTTGTCGACGTCGGCGTCCTCGCGCACGATGAACGCCGAGTTGCCGCCGAGCTCGAGGTGCGCCCGCTTGAGGCCCCGCCCCGCCGCCTCGCCGACCGCGCGGCCCGCCCGCGTGGATCCCGTGAACGCGATGACGCGCACGCGCGGCTCCTCGCCGAGCGCCGCGCCGACCTCGGCGCCGCCCGGCACGAGCTGCAGGAGCCCGGGCGGCAGGCCCGCCTCCTCGAAGATCCGCACCATGGCGACGCCGCCCGTGATGGTCGTGCGCGGATCCGGCTTCAGCAGCACCGCGTTGCCGAGCGCGAGCGCGGGCGCGACGGCGCGGATCCCGAGGATCAGCGGCACGTTGAACGGCGAGATCACGGCGACGACGCCTGCGGGCACACGCTGCGCCATCGACAGGCGCGGCTCCTCGCTCGAGAGCACCTGCCCGAGCGGGTGCGACGGCAGCGCCGAGGCCTCGTAGCACTCCGACGCGGTCACGTGCACGGCGAAGCCGGCGAACGGCGGGATGGATCCGACCTCCCGCACGGTCCACCCCATGATCTCGTCGGCGTGCTCCTCCCAGAGCTGGCCCGCGCGGCGCAACACGGCGGCGCGATGCGGATGCGGCAGGGCCGCCCACTCGCGCTGGGCGCGCTCGGCGCCCTCCGCGGCGCGGGCGACGTCGGCGCGATCCGCCATGCCGACGGAGGCGAGCACCTCGCCCGTCGACGGGTTGACGGAGTCGATGGGGGCGGCGGATCCGGGGATCCACTCGCCGTCGATGAAGATGCGGCCCGCGAAGGCCGCCGGGTCGAGAAGAGAACCACGATGTTCTGTCATGCGTCCATCATCGGCGAGGAATTCGTGGCCGGGACGGGTTTCTCGAGATCGGCCCTCGACAATCCCTATCTCCATAGGTACTTTGGTGGCCACGGCACGACGCGGTGCCGAATCTCCGGGAAGGATGACCTGTGGCGCCCACCCCTCAGACGACGATCCTCGACGGCTTCTCGCTCGAGATGACCGGCAAGGACGTGCCGGGCCTGCGCGAGGCCCAGCACCTGATCCCGCCCGGCACCCGCATCAACGTGACGTTCCTCGGAGGCGAGGACCTCGAGATGCGCGTCGCCGCCGCGAAGGCCGTGCGCGAGGCCGGGTTCGTGCCTGTGCCGCACATCTCGGCCCGCCGCATCGCCTCGCCCGCGCAGCTCGAGGAGTTCCTCGGAGCGCTGCGCGACGCCGGCGCGTCCGAGCACGTCTTCACGGTCGGCGGGGATCCCGCGACGCCCGAGGGTCCGTACGCGGCGTCGCTCGACGTGATCCAGTCGGGCCGCCTGCCCGAGTTCGGCGTGCGGGAGGTGTCGATCGCGGGCTATCCCGAGGGGCACCCCGACATCCCCGACGACGTGCTGTGGCAGCATCTCGAGGCGAAGGCGACGGCGCTGCGAGAGCAGGGCCTCGGCGCCGTGATCCTCACGCAGTTCGGCTTCGACGTCGACCCCATCATGACGTGGATCCGCGAGGTGCGTTCTCGCGGCATCGACGCGCCGATCCGCATCGGCACGCCCGGGCCCGCCGGCATCAAGCGGCTGCTCGGCTTCGCCCGCCGCTTCGGCATCGGCGCCAACGCCATGATCGTGAAGAAGTACGGCTTCTCGCTCACGAACCTCATGGGCACGGCGGGCCCCGACCGCTTCCTCGCGGACCTCGGCGCGCGCGTCGCGGCGGATCCCTCCGCGGGCGACGTCGGCGTGCACTTCTACACCTTCGGCGGCCTCGCGGCGACGGCCGAATGGGCGCGCGACCACTCCTCCTGACCACCCCGTCCACCGCATCAGAAAGGTTCACCGTGGCACCTCAGAATCTGCAGCAGGCGATCGATGAGGCCGGCAGCGCCGTCGAGCTGCTCCGCACCTCCCAGATCGGCTCGTACATCTACCCCGTCGTCCCCGCCGACTTCCAGAACTGGATCAAGGAGCAGCGCGCGTGGCGAGAGACGGCCGTGCTGTACGACCAGTCGCACCACATGGACAACGTGTTCCTGAAGGGATCCGACGCGATCCGCCTCATCAGCGACACGGCCATCAACTCGGTCGCGAACTTCCCGGTCGACAAGGCCAAGCAGTACGTGCCGACGACAGCGTCGGGCCACGTCATCGGCGACGGGATCCTCTTCCGCGAGGCCGAGGACGAGTACGTGTACGTCGGGCGCGCGCCCGCCTCGAACTGGCTGCTGTACCACGGCGAGACGGGCGGCTACGCGAACCTCGACGTCGAGGTCGACCGCCGCTCGCCCTCGCGCCCCTACGGCCACGCCGTCTCGCGGCGGTACTACCGCTTCCAGATCCAGGGCCCGCGCGCGTGGGACGTCATCGAGAAGCTCAACGGCAGCCCGCTCGAGCAGCTGTGGTTCTTCACGATGTCGACCATGACGATCGCCGGCCGCACCGTGCGCACCCTGCGCCACGGGATGGCCGGCGCGCCGGGGCTCGAGATCTGGGGCCCGTACGAGGATCACGACCTCATCCGCGACGCGATCGTCGAGGCGGGCGCCGAGTTCGGGCTCGTGCCCGTCGGATCGCGCGCCTACCCGTCTAACACGCTCGAGTCGGGCTGG
>JAJUIM010000458.1 GCA_029267645.1 Microbacterium sp. | reverse complement strand
CGGCGCTCGAGCGCAGCGACGGCCTCGGGCGTCTCGATCGAGGGGTCGAGCGGCGGCCCGACGGTCACGCGGTCGTCCGCGACCGCGACGCGCATGTCGGCGTCGATCGCCATGGGCACGGATCCGCGCACCTCGACGCCCGCGATCTGGATGCGGTACTCCCCCGAAGGCAGCGGCAGCTCGGCGCCGCCCCAGCGCGATGCGTGCAGCGGGAAGCGCGCCTTCCACGTCGCGCCGCGCCCCGACAGGCGCGCGACCACGCGCGCGCGGGCGCCGACGAGCTCAGCGCGCTCGGGACGCTCGCCCTCGCCCGCGATCGTCAGGACGGCTCCGCCCTGCTCGATGCCGACAACCGTCCCAGCTCTCATGGCTTCGCCTCTCCGATGCGCCGCAGGATCTCGTCGAGAACGCGACGGGTGTTGCCTCCGTCGTGGAAGGCGTGCATCCTGCTCGTCAGCGCGACGGCCTTCCGTGTGCGGCGGTCGCGCTCTTCATCCTGCCCGAGGAACCGCGCGATCTCGGGCAGGAGCTCTCCCCATGTCGCCGCGACGTCCTCGCCCGCGATCTCGGCGTACGAGCCGTAGAAGCCCCGCCTGGCCGCGTAGTCGTCTACGTCGGGCGCGAGGAACAGCGCGGGCAGCGGCACGAGAGCGGCGTCGTACACGAGCGATGAGTAGTCGGTGATGAGCGCGTCGAACGCCGGCAGCGCGGGCGTGACGTCGGCGAGGAGGTCGGCGCCCAGGAGGGAGACTCGGTCGGTCGCGGCGGGCGGCGCGTAGTCGCCCTCGCCGAGGCGGTGCGAGCGGATCACGAGCTGCGCGTCGTGCTCCTCGAGCAGCGCGATGAGGTCGCGCCACTCGTCGTCTGACGGCACGCCGGGATCCGGGTCGCCGTCGCGCCACGTCGGCGCGTAGAGCAGCAGGCGCCGTCCGTCCGGGACCGGCCCCGCGGCGCGAGCGACGAGCTCGCGTGCGGCCCTGCGCCGCTCGTCGGCGGATCCGCGCGAGAGCACGTCGACGCGCGGCTCGCCCGTGACGGCGACGTGCGCGTCGGAGATCCCGAAGGCCGATTCGAGGCGCCCGCGCACGAGGTGGCTCGCGGCGGGGATGACGCCGATGCGCTGCGCAGACCGCCGATACATCCACGCGATGAGGCGCCGCACGGCCGCGGATCCGGGCAGGAAGGCGCTGCGGACCATCTCCGGCGCGTCGAGGCCGATGCGCTTGAGTGGGATCCCGTGCCAGAGCTGCGCCACGAAGGCGCCCGTGACGGCGTAGGGGTTCACGTCGCCGAAGCCGTGCGTCACGACCGCCACGCGGGCGCGCGCCGTCGCCCAGAAGCCCCGCGCGCTCATCTTCGGGAGATTCGGGATTCCGCGCCGCGCCGCCTCGCGGGCCTCGTCGTCCGTCGTCGTGAGCCAGACGGCGTCGATGCCGCGCTCGCTGGCAGCATCCCACACGGCGAGCGCCCCGTCGGCGATCCCGGCGCCGCACCCGAACACCCAGCGGCCGCCGCGCGGCGTCACGAGGGTCACGAGCCGGCCGATGCCGTAGAGGGGCAGCCGAGCGAGCTTCTTCGCGTTGCCCGCGCCGAAAGAGAAAGACGCCACCCGACGAGCCTACTGGCGCGTGCGGGCGGCGTCCGTCCCCTGTCGCGG
>JAJUIM010000123.1 GCA_029267645.1 Microbacterium sp. | reverse complement strand
GTGCCCCCGGTGGGGTTCGAACCCACACTCGACGGATTTTAAGTCCGCTGCCTCTGCCGATTGGGCTACGGGGGCGGATGCGAAGCGCCCCTCCGCAGGTGTGGAGGGGCGCTTGGCAGGGGCGTTACTTGGCGTCGTCGGCCGGCGGCTTCGGGCGCGAGGCGAAGGCCTCGAAGAAGGCGCGCGGCTCCTGCACGCGGCGGATCTGCACCTGGTCGCGGCCGAGGAAGAAGTTGTGGAACCAGCCCCACAGCACGCGCCACTTGCGCTCCCATGTGGGCATCGCGAGGCCGTGGTAGCCGCGGTGCGCGGCCCAGGCGAGGAAGCCCGTGAGGGCGATCTTGCCCGACTGGAACGCGCCGTGGTACAGGCCGAGGCCCGCGACCGCGCCGAGGTTCTTGTGGATGTAGTCGACCGGCTGCTCGCCGCGCAGCGTCGCGACGAGGTTCTTCGCGAGGCGCTTGGCCTGGCGCACGGCGTGCTGCGCGTTCGGCACGCACATGCCGCCCACGCCGCCGCCCGTGAGGTCGGGAACCGCGGCCACGTCGCCCGCGGCCCAGGCGCCCTCGACGACCTCGCCGTTCTCGTCGATCACGCGCAGGTCGGCCTGCGTCGAGATGCGGCCGCGGCCCTCGCGGGGAAGGTCGCTGCCGTTCACGACCTGCGGGTTCGCCATGACGCCCGCGGTCCAGATGATGAGGTCGCTCGGGTACTCCTCGCCCGTGTTCGTCTTGACGACGCCGTCCGTCGCGTCGGCGACCTGCGTGTCGAGGTGCACGTGCGCGCCGCGGTGAGCGAGGTCCTTCAGCACCTTCTCGCTCGTCTCGAGCGAGACCTCGGGCATGATGCGGCCCATCGCCTCGATGAGGTGGAACTGCGTTTCCTCGAACGAGATCTCGGGGACCTTCTCGAGCAGCGCGTTCGCGGCCGAGCGCAGCTCGGCGATCGTCTCGATGCCGGCGAAGCCGCCGCCGACGACGATCGTCGTGAGCAGGCGGCGCCGCAGCGGGCTCTCCTTCGGCAGCGCCGCGGCCTTCTCGAAGTTGCTGATGAGGGTGTCGCGCGCCGCGACGGCCTCCTCGATCGACTTCATGCCGATCGCGTGGTCGGCGATGCCCGGGATCGGGAACGTGCGCGAGACCGAGCCCGCCGTCACGACGATCTGGTCGTACGCGTACTCCCAGCTCTCGCCGCCCTCGGGCGAGATGGTCGCCGTCTTGTTCGCGTGGTCGATGTTCGTGACCTTCGCGTTGATGACCTTCGTCTTCTTGAGGTGACGGCGGTGCGAGACGACCGCGTGACGCGGCTCGATGTTGCCGGACGCCACCTCCGGGAGGAAGGGAAGGTAGGCCATGTACGGGAGCGGGTCGACGACGACGACCTCAGCCTCGTCCTTGCGAAGGTGCTTCTCGAGCTTCCACGCGGTGTAGAAACCCGCGTATCCGCCGCCGACGATGAGGATCTTGGGCACGGAAAAAGTTCTCCTTGTTTCGATCAGGAGCCCGAATCGCGGTGTGAGCGAGCCGAGCGAATGCGCCGGGACACAGCGACGACGCCGAGCACCACAAGGATACCAGCGGCCGTGACCGCGATGAGCGGGAGCGTGACCTCGCGAAGGCTGTCGGGAGAGGGCAGGAACGGATTTGCCGCCGCAGCCGGGGGATCCGGCGGGGGCAGCGCGGGCAGCTCGATCGCCTCGGGTGTCGGCGTCGCGGTCGGATCGACGGATCCGGGGTCGGACGCGCCCCTGTTGAGGCGGATCCACTCCTCGAGGCTGCCCATCGGGTTCTCGTCGACGGGCGCGATGCCTGGCGCCGCGACGGCGCGGGCGGCGTCGATGATGCCGAAGCCGTAGATCGGATCGCGCTCGCCGTTCTGCGCGGGCGCCGGCGTCGCCGTCTGCACGATGCGGTTGATGATGTTGTTCGCATCGAGGTCGGGATGCGCGGCCCCCACGAGCGCCGCGACGCCCGCGACGATGGGCGCCGCACCGCTCGTGCCGCGCCACGAGTCGATCTCGCCCGTGGGCCCGATGCCGATGAGCTGCTCGCTCGGCGCCGAGACGCCGATCGTCGCGCCCTGCGTCGAGGCCCCCTGGCTCGTCTGGCCCGACGGATCGACGCCGCCGACGACGAGCACGCCCGGCATCGTCGCGGGCGCGCCGATCATGTTCGTGCCGCTCGCCCGGTTGCCGGCCGCGACGACCACGACGACGTCGTGATCGAAGGCGTACATGAACGCCTCGTCCCAGTTCTCGTCCCACGCCGTCTGGTTCGTCGTGAACGACAGGTTGATGACGTCGGCGCCGTTGTCGACCGACCAGCGGATCGCGTCGGCGACCTGCTCGGAGAACGGCACGTCGCTGACCGACCCGAAGCCGAGCGAGACCGAGAGGATGCTCGCCTCGGGCGCGACGCCGATCATGCCCTCCTCTTCGCCCGTGCCGCGCGCGGCCGCGAGCGAGGCGACCCACGTGCCGTGGCTGCGGGTGTGCACGTCGGCGCCGAGCGGCGTGCGCCCGTCGGCGCTGCCGACGCCCGAGACGTCGGTGCCGCCCGCGACGGCGCCCTCAAGCTCGTCGATGCCGCCCGCGACGCCGCTGTCGATGACGGCGATCGTCTGCCCTGCGCCGCGCGAGTGCTGCCAGGCGTCGTCGATGCCGTAGCCCGAGAGCCAGTACTCGGCCTCGCGCGTGGGATCGGGGGTCGGCGTCGGGGTCGGGGTGGGCGTCGGCGACTCGGTCGACGAGCGCTTCTCGGGCCGGTCGTCGTCGGTCTGCGCGGTCGCGGGGGCCGGAAGCGACAGCAGCGCGCACGCGATCACGAGCACGGCGACGACCGTGCGCATGCTGCGGCGCGGCGCCCGCGTCATGCCGAGGAAGCCCCGTCGCCCGCGTCGCGGAGGGCCGCGCCGGGGTCGTCGCACTCGCAGCGCTCGGGCGACCAGCGCGAGCGCTCGAGCGCCAGATCGCCGATCGGGTTCACGCCGTGGCCCGCCGCGAGCGCGTGGCCCGCGAGCGCGTGAAGGCACTTCACGCGCGTGGGCATGCCGCCCGCGGAGATGTTCGCGACCTCGGGCACGTCGCCGAACTGCGCGCGGTCGGCGAGGAACGCCTCGTGCGCCCGCTGGTACTGCGCGCGGACGTCGGCGTCCGCTGCCAGGACCTCGGTGAACTCGACCATGACCTGGCCCGCCTCGAGGCGCGACATCTCGGCCGTCGCAGCCGGGTGGGTCAGGTAGTAGAACGTGGGGAACGGCGTGCCCTGCGGGAGCCGCGGCGCCGTGGCCACGACGGTCGGGTTGCCGCACGCGCAGCGGGCCGCGATGCCGACGACTCCGCGGGCCTCGCGGCCGAGCTGCTCGCTGACGACGCGGAGCTCGGCGTCGAGCACGGGGGCGAAGGGAGGAGTGGTCACGCGACGAGGCTACCGGGCAGGGCTGACATTCCGCCGGGGCGACGTGCCGCGGCCCGCGAACGGCTGAGGCGCGGCGGTCAGGAGCCCGGCGACGGCGTGGGCTGGAAGAGGTCGCTCTCCTCGGGCGCGGCCTGCTCTGCGAGGCCCGACTGCACGATCGAGCGCAGCGTCGTTCCCATCCAGTCGGCGTCGCGCTCCTGCGCCTCGGTGGCGACGGGATCCGGCTCTTGGGTCGTCTCTTCTTCGGGCAGGTCGTTCTCGATAAGGTAGACGACCTCACCCGGCTTGACGTAGTAGAGGCGCTCGCGGGCCTCGCTCATGACGTAGGCGGGGTCGCGCCAGCGGTCGCGCTCGCGCTCGAGATCGTCGATCTCGCCCTGCGTGACCTTCACCGAGGCCTCGGCCTGCGCGATCTGCTGGCGCATGTCGACGTAGCCGCTCACGGACGGCACGAGGACGAAGGCGCCGAGCACGACGAGGCCGAGCATGATGACGGCGAAGCCCGACAGGCGGATCCCGCCGAGCCACTCGCGCGCGCTGACGCCCGATCCGCGCGGCGCGCGGACACGCGGAGAGGGAGCCGCTCTTCGTGCCATGCGACTCCCTCTCTCGAATGCGTGCGTGCGATCAGCCCTGGAAACGGGGGTACGCACCGCGGCCGGCGAACGTCGCGGCGTCGCCCAGCTCCTCCTCGATGCGCAGAAGCTGATTGTACTTGGCGACGCGGTCGCTGCGAGCGGGCGCGCCCGACTTGATCTGACCGCAGTTCACGGCCACCGCGAGGTCGGCGATCGTGACGTCCTCGGTCTCGCCCGAGCGGTGCGACATCATGGCGGTGTAGTGCGCGTTCTGCGCCATCGCGACGGCGTCGAGCGTCTCGGTCAGCGTGCCGATCTGGTTGACCTTGACGAGCAGCGAGTTGGCGACTCCGCGCTCGATGCCCTGCTTGAGGCGCTCGGGGTTCGTGACGAACAGGTCGTCGCCGACGAGCTGCACCTTGCCGCCGATGCGCTCCGTGAGCGCGGCCCAGCCGTCCCAGTCGTCCTCGGCGAGGGCGTCCTCGATCGTGACGAGCGGGTAGTTTGCGAGGAGCTCCTCGTAGTAGCCCGTGAGCTGCTCGGCGGTCCACTGCTTGCCCTCGAACGTGTACGCGCCGTCCGAGAAGAACTCGGTCGAGGCCACGTCGAGGCCCACCGCGATGTCCTTGCCCGGCGTGAAGCCGGCCTTCTCGATCGCGGCCATGAGGAAGTCGAGCGCGGCGCGGTTGCTGGGCAGATCGGGGGCGAAGCCGCCCTCGTCGCCGAGGCCCGTTGCGAAGCCGCCCTGGAGCAGCTCCTTCTTCAGCACGTGGTAGGTCTCGGCGCCCCAGCGCAGCGACTCGGCGAACGACTCGGCGCCGTGCGGCACGAGGAAGAACTCCTGCATGTCGATGCCGTTGTCGGCGTGCTCGCCGCCGTTGATGACGTTGAGCGCGGGAACCGGCAGGACGTGCGCGTTCGCGCCGCCGACGTAGCGGTACAGGGGGAGGTCGGCGCTGTCGGCGGCCGCCTTGGCGACCGCGAGGCTCACGCCGAGGATCGCGTTGGCGCCGACGCGCTTCTTGTTGGCGGTGCCGTCGACCTCGTTCAGGGTCTGGTCGACGAGGCGCTGGTCGGCCGCGTCGAGGCCCTCGATCGCCGGGCCGAGCTCGTCGAGCACGCTGTCGACCGCCTTGAGGACGCCCTTGCCGCCGTACCGGCCCGCGTCGCCGTCGCGCAGTTCGTACGCCTCGAACGCGCCGGTCGAGGCTCCCGAGGGAACCGCCGCGCGCTGCACGATGCCGTCGTCGAGGAGGACCTCGACCTCGACCGTGGGGTTGCCGCGCGAATCGAGAATCTCGCGTGCGCCTACTGCTTCGATCTGTGCCACGAATGAACTCCTTGAAAGGTGGGCGTGGACGGGCGGTGGGGCCCGCGCCCAGTCTATTGCGCGGCCGGTCAGGGCGCATGCGGCGCGTCCGGGCGGATCCCCTGTCGCGCCCCGCGACGCGCGGGCACAATGGCGGACATGACGAACGCGGGAACATTGCGCGAACGCGAGATCCTCCTGGCCGGCGGCACGTCGGAGGTCGGCTGGGCGATCGCCCGCCGGCTGCGCGACGGCGGCGCGCGTGTGACGGTCGCGGGGCGCAGCGCAGAGAAGCTCGAGGCGTTCGGCGCCTCGGGCTTCCGCACGCTGCAGGTCGATTTCACGGACGCCGCGGCGACCGACGACGCCCTGTCGCGCTTCGACCGCCTCGACGGCCTCGTGCCGCTCGTCGGCGGCTGGCGCGGCGGGGGCGGGATCCCCGGGCAGAGCGACGACGACTGGGCGGCGCTCGAGACGGCGCTCACAACCGTGCGCCACGCCTGCCGCGCCGCGTGGCCGCTCCTCGACGCCTCCCCCGCCGCGCGCGTCGCGATCCTGTCGTCGACCGCCGTCGCGCACCCCCGCGCGGGCGCCGCGAACTACGCGGCCATGAAGGCCGCGAGCGAGACGTGGATTCACGCGGTCGCGCATGGGTTCGCGCTCTCGGCGCGGAAGGCGGAGCGGGAGCAGACCGGGTCGTGCACGATCTTCCGCGTGAAGGAGCTCGCGGGCCTCGAGGACGAGGTCGCCCAGCGCACCGCCGCGCTCTGGGACGCGCCGGCGCAGGGCGAC
>JAJUIM010000229.1 GCA_029267645.1 Microbacterium sp. | reverse complement strand
GGGACGACCGGTGGACGATGCGCCACCTCGATGAGATGACCGTGCTCGTGATCGGGCTCGGCGGCATCGGCAAGGCGGTCGCGACGCGGTTCGCCGCGTTCGGCGCGACCGTGTGGGGCACGAGCCGCTCGGGCACCCCGGCCCCCGGCGTCGACCGGCTCGTCTCGATGGACGAGCTGCCCGAGGCCGTCTCCCAGGTCGACGCGATCGTCGTGACCCTGCCCGGCACCGAGCAGACGACGCACCTCGTCGGCGACGACTTGCTCGGCCGCGTGAAGCCCGGCGTCATCGTGACGAACGTTGGCCGCGGCAGCGTGATCGACGAGTCGGCCCTCCTCGCGGCACTCGACGACGGCCGCGTCTCGTACGCCGCGCTCGACGTCTTCGAGGTCGAGCCGCTCCCCGATCAGAGCCCGCTCTGGTCACACCCGCACGTGCTCGTGAGCCCCCACACGGCAGCCCTGTCGACGCAGGAGGACGCGCGGATCGTGCGGCTGTTCCTCGACAACGCGCGGCGTCTCCTCGACGGCGCGCCGCTGCGCAACGTCGTCGACACGGTCGAGTTCTATTGAACGCATGACCGATTCGCCGCGCGACCCCGCCCCCGCCGTCACCCGCGCCCTCCGGATCCTCGGTGCGCTCGAGCAGGCCGAGGGGGTGCCGCTGCCGCTCAGCGAGATCGCCCGCACGGTCGGCATCGCGAAGTCGTCGGCCGCGAACATCTGCGCCTCACTCGAGGAGGGCGGCATGATCGAGCGCGATGCGCGCGGCTACCGCCTCGGCCGGCGCACGGCCGAGCTCGGCGGCGCGTTCGCGATGCAGTTCAACCAGGTGCGCGAGTTCTTCGCCATCTGCGCCGCGAGCGAGGCACTGCACCGCGAGGTCGTGCAGATCGCGATGCTCGACGGATCCGACATGATCTACCTCGCGCGCCACGAGGGGCGGGGCGCGCACCGGCTCGGCACGCCGCTCGGATCCCGCCTGCCCGTCACGCAGAGCGGCACGGGGCGCGCGATCCTCACGGCCCTCGACGACGAGGAGCTCGAGGCCGTGCTCGCGGGCGCCGCCTTCGACGCCGTGACGCCGCACAGCGTGCGCAGCCGCGAGGAGCTCCTGCCCCTCATCGCCGAGGCGCGCGAGCGCGGCTACACGATCGACCGCGGCTCGTCGTTCGAGGACATCACGGGCGTCGCGGTGCCACTTCCCGCGTGGAGCCCGAGCGATCCGCACCTCGCGATGGGCGCCGCGCTGCCGAGCGACGAGGCGACGCCCGAGCGGATCCGCGCCGTCGGCGAGGCGCTCATGGCGGCCGCGACCCTGCTCACGAACCCGCTCGCCGTGCGCGCATAATTCCCACAGCGTTCAACCTGTTGCACGTCGTTCCATATTTGGTACGCTAGCTCCGCCTCGCACCCGCGGGCGCGTCTCATCAAGGGAGATGACGTGAGCACAACGACCATGACGCTGAAGACGGCGGAAGACCCGGAGTACGCGGCGAACCTGCGCCGGGCCACCCTCGCGTCGAGCGTCGGCAGCGCGCTCGAGTACTTCGACTTCGCGCTGTACGGACTCATGACCGCGCTGGTGTTCAACCAGCTGTTCTTCAACCCAGCCGACCCCGCGATGGGCGTCATCGGCGCCTTCGCCGTCTTCGGCGTGGGCTTCGTCGCGCGCCCCTTCGGCGGCCTCATCTTCGGCGCCATGGGCGACAAGCTCGGCCGCAAGTGGGTGCTCATCATCACGATCCTGCTCATGGGCGGCGCCTCGACCGCGATCGGCCTGCTGCCGACCTACGAGGCCGTCGGCACCTGGGCCGCGTGGCTGCTCGTCCTCATGCGCCTCCTGCAGGGCCTCGGCGCGGGCGCCGAGCAGGCGGGCGCGACCGTGCTCATGGCCGAATACGCGCCCGTCACGCAGCGCGGCTTCTTCTCGGCCCTGCCGTTCGTCGGGATCCAGGCGGGTACGCTGCTCGCCGCCGTCGTGTTCTCGGCGCTGACCCTCATGCCGGAAGACGCGTTCCTCGCCTGGGGATGGCGCGTGCCGTTCCTCAGCTCGTTCCTGCTCATCCTCGTCGCGATCTTCATCCGCATGCGCCTGCGCGAGACGCCCACCTTCGTCGAGCTCGAGAAGAGCGAGCAGGTCGTCGAGCACCCGTTCCGCGACATCTTCACGAAGGGCATGCCGGGCGTCGTCACGGGCATCGGCCTGCGCATGGCAGAGAACGGCGGCTCGTACATCTTCCAGAACGTCTCGCTCGCGTTCGTCGCCGGCACCTTCATCGCGAACCCCGTCGACCGCGGCATCGCGACGTGGGGCGTGACGATCGGATCGCTCATCGGCATCTTCTCGGTGCCGCTCACGGGGTGGATCTCCGACCGCGTCGGCCGCCGCCCCGTCTACCGCTTCGGCGCCGTCTTCACGCTGCTCTTCGCGTTCCCCGCGTGGTGGGCGCTGTCGCTCGGCAACGAGATCCTCACGGTCGCCGTCATCGCGATCGGCATCGGCGTGGGCGTGAACTCGATGCTCGGCCCGCAGTGCGCGCTGCTGCCCGAGATGTTCGGCAACAAGCACCGCTACCTGGGCGTCGCGATGGCGCGCGAGATCTCGGCCGTGCTCGCGGGCGGCCTCGCCGGCGTGCTCGGCACGTGGCTCCTGACGCTCACGGACGGCAACTGGGTCGTCATGGGCCTCTACCTCGCGACGCTCGCCGCCATCACGACCGCCTCGACGTTCCTCATCCCCGAGACGCGCGGCCGCGACCTGCTGCGCACGCAGGACGCCGTGCGCGTCTCGACCGACGAGAAGGACACGGGCCTCGTCTCGGTCGTCGTGGCCGACGCCCGGTGATCCCCGGCCGGCGGCGCCCCGTCACGCGACGTGGGTGCCGCCGCCTCCCGTGATCTCGCGCGGCGCGGGCGCGGGGCGCGCGGTCGTCGGCGCCTCCTCCTCGGATCCGCGGATCTGCCGGTGCAGGCGCTCCATGCGCTCGTCGAGGTCGCTCGCGGTCAACGCCGCCTCGCGCAGCTCGTCGAGCAGCTTCTGCGGCACCTGCTTGTCGTACTTGTAGTAGATCTTGTGCTCGAGGCTCGCCCAGAAGTCCATCGCGATCGTGCGGAACTGCACCTCGACGGGCACGTTCACGCGGCCGCGCGGCAGGAAGACGGGCACCGTGACGACCGCGTGCAGGCTCTTGTAGCCGTTGGGCTTCGGGTTCGCGATGTAGTCCTTGACGGCGAGCACCTCGACGTCGTCCTGGCCGATGAGCAGCTCGAACAGCCGGTAGGCGTCGCTCACGAAGCTGCACGTCACGCGCACGCCCGCGATGTCGGTGATCTCCTCGCGGATCGTGTCGAACTGCGGCTCGATGCCGCGGCGCTGGATCTTCTCGAGCATCGAGTCGATGCTCTTCAGCCGGCTGGAGAGGTGCTCGATCGGGTTGTGCGAGTGGTGGTGCGCGAAGTCGTCGCGCAGGATCTCGAGCTTCGTCTCGATCTCGCGCATGCCGAAGCGATACTCGTTGAGGAACTGCTGCATCTCGTCGCGCAGCTCGCGTGCGAGGGCGATGACGCTGTCGTCGACGTGAACCTGGGACATGCTCCGACCCTACGGGCACTCCTGCG
>JAJUIM010000386.1 GCA_029267645.1 Microbacterium sp. | reverse complement strand
TGGAGAAGCGCGAGCTCTTCCTCGGGCCCGAGGAACCGCGCGTCGTGGCCGTGGGCCGCGGCCCACGGCGGCGGTCCTGCGTGCGACGTGACGAGGAGGTGCCCGCCGGGCGCGACGCGCGTCGCGGCGCGCCGCAGGATCTCCTCGCGGCGCATGTCGGCAGGGCCGTGGAGGAAGCTCGCGGTCACGAGGTCGAAGCGCCGCTCCCCCACCGCGCCGATGTCGCCTTCGAGGAACTCGACCTCGAGGCCCGCCTCCGCTGCGGCCGCGCGGGCGCGGGCGACGGCGGTCTGCGAGACGTCGATCCCGGTCGCGCGCCACCCGCGCCCCGCGAGCCAGATGGCGTCGGCGCCCTCGCCGCAGCCGACGTCAAGCGCGGATCCGGGCTCGAGGCCCGCCGCGACGTCCTCGAGCACGCGGTTGACGCGGTGCGACCAGACGCGCTCGGTCTCGGCGTAGCGCTCCTCCCAGAACGCGGTCGTCGCGACCTCGGGCCAGGCGTGCGGGTGCTGCTGTTCGGTGTCCATGCGGCAAGCATGGCCCGCGCGGGTCGGGACCGCACGAACTCTTGCCATATCGGCAACCTCGCGCGCTCAGTCGCTGAGGCGCCGGTAGCGCTGCAGGCGGCGCAGGCCCCGCGCGTCCGTGCCCTCCGCCTCGCGGGCGACGGCCTCCAGCCGCGCTCGCGCGTCGGCCTCTTCGAGGTCGACGCCGATCGCGACGAGCTCGCCCTGCTCCGCGACCGGGTGCCGCGCGACGTGGATCGCCGATCCGACGAGGTTCACGAGGAACCCCTGCTCGCCGCGCGGACCGCGTACCCGCACGCGGCCCTTCATGCGGTAGGCGCCGTGCGGCGGATCCTCGAGCAGGTCGACGAGCGCGGCCGGCTCGACGGGTCCCGTGAGCGCGACGGACGCCGAATGCGCGTGCTCGTGCGGCGCCGCCTGCTCGCGCAGCAGCGCCGCGATCGGCAGCTCATCCGGCGGCTCGTCCTTCGCGGCGACGTCGAAGACGAGCGCGGGGTCGATGCGGCCCTCGCGCACGGCGACGACGGGCGCGCGCGGGTTGCGTGACCGGATCCGCTCGCGGATCCGCGCGAGCCGGGCCTCGCGGTCGCCGGGCGGCAGCAGGTCGGCCTTGCCGACCACGACGAGCGTCGCGGCGGCGTACCGCGCGGGCGGGTCCTGCCACGTGTCGACCGTGTCGAAGTGCTCGACCGCGTCGATCACCTCGACGATGCCGCCCGGGCGGATCCGCTCGGCGCCGCTGAATCGAATGAGCCTCGCGAGCGCGATCGGGTCGGCGACGCCGCTCGCCTCGACGACGATCGCGTCGAGGCGCAGCCGCGGATCGGACAGCCGCTCGAGCGCCTCGTCGAGCCCGCCCGCGTCGGGCAGGCAGCACACGCACCCGCCCGAGATCGCGGCCGCCTCGTCGACCTGGCCCACGACAAGACCCGCGTCAACGTTCAGCGCGCCGAAGTCGTTCACGACGACGCCGACGCGCGCGCCCGGGGAGCGCAGGAGGTGGTTGAGCAGCGTCGTCTTGCCCGCGCCGAGATGGCCCGTCAGCGTGACGACGGGAACGCGTGGAGCCGGCATACCCCTCCCCCCCTCCTGAGAACGTTTCTCAATTGTAGGGCGGCGCGTCACGCCTCCGCGAACCGCACGACGTCACCGGGGCGCAGCTGCGCGGCGCGCGGCAGGTCGGCGTGCACGACGACCGCGATGACGGGGTAGCCGCCCGTCACGGGATGGTCGGCGCCGAACAGCACGGGCTCACCCGAGGGCGGCACCTGGATCGCGCCCGCGACCATGCCCTCGCTCGGCAGGTCGCCGTCGCGGGGCCGGAGCGGCGCTCCGTCGGCGGGCTCGAGGCGCGCGCCCACGCGGTCGGACTGCGGGCTCACGCGCCAGGCCTGCGAGATCAGCCGGTCGCGGCCTGCCGCGTCGAACCAGTCGTCGCGCGGCCCCCACACGATCCGCAGGGGCGCGTCGGGCGCCGGATCCGCGGGCGCCGCGGGCAGCGCCACGGCCCCTCGCGGCGGCGGGCCGACGGCGACGCGATCGCCCGCGCGCAGCGGCGCGGGGCCGATCCCGCTCAGCGTGTCGGCGCTCCGGCTGCCGAGCACG
>JAJUIM010000249.1 GCA_029267645.1 Microbacterium sp. | reverse complement strand
CGAGGTCGTGCGGAAGGTCGCGGCGGGCGGCCGCTACGTGGATCCGGAGATTGCGGCCGACGCCCTCACCGACGAGCGCTGCCCGCTCACGCCGCGCGAACTCGACGTGCTGCGCGTCGGCCGCCGCGGCGAGACGACGGGCCAGATCGCTCGCACCCTCTCGCTCGCCCCCGGAACCGTGCGCAATCACATCTCGGTCGTGCTCGGCAAGCTCGGCGTCGAGACCCGCCAGCAGGCGGTGCTCCTCGCCGAGGAGAAGGGGTGGATCTGAGCCTTCCCCACCCACCCGGTGCTAAACTTGAGTCGGTAAGGCTCAAGTTATGGTCCACGAGGAGGACAGCATGGCGTCGAACCAGATGCCGCAGCAGCAGGAGGAGCAGCAGAGCGCCCTCGAGCAGTTCGGCATCAACCTCACGGAGCGCGCCCGCAGCGGCAAGCTCGACCCCGTCATCGGTCGCGACAGCGAGATCCGTCGCGTCAGCCAGGTGCTCACCCGGCGCACGAAGAACAACCCGGTGCTCATCGGTGAGCCCGGCGTCGGCAAGACGGCGGTTGTGGAGGGGCTCGCCCAGCGCATCGTCGCGGGCGACGTCGCCGAGAGCCTCAAGGACAAGGAGCTGATCGCGCTCGACATCTCGGCGCTCGTCGCCGGCGCGATGTACCGCGGGCAGTTCGAGGAGCGCCTCAAGAACGTGCTCAAGGAGATCACCGAGTCGGAGGGCCGAGTGATCACCTTCATCGACGAGCTGCACGTGCTCATGGGCGCGGGCGGGGGAGAGGGATCCGTCGCCGCCGCCAACATGCTCAAGCCGATGCTCGCGCGCGGCGAGCTGCGCATGATCGGCGCGACGACGCTCAACGAGTACCGCGAGTTCATCGAGAAGGACGCGGCCCTCGAGCGCCGCTTCCAGCAGGTGTACGTGGGCGAGCCGACGGTCGAGGACACGATCGCGATCCTGCGCGGCCTCAAGCAGCGCTACGAGGCGCACCACAAGGTGTCGATCTCCGACGGCGCGCTCGTCGCGGCGGCCTCGCTCTCTCACCGCTACATCCCCAGCCGGCAGCTGCCCGACAAGGCGATCGACCTCATCGACGAGGCGGCCAGCCGCCTGCGCATGGAGATCGACTCGGCGCCGCTCGAGATCGACGAGCTGCGCCGCCACGTCGACCGGCTGAAGCTCGAGGAGCTCGCCCTCAAGAAGGAGAAGGACGACGCCTCGAAGGAGCGCCTCGCGGCCCTCCGCGACACGATGGCCGAGCAGGAGGCGAAGCTCAAGGATCTGCAGGCCCGGTGGAACGCCGAGCGCGCCTCGCTCAACCGCGTCGGCGAGCTGAAGACCCGCCTCGACGACGCCCGCATCCAGGCCGAGCGCGCGCAGCGCGAGGGCAACCTCGAGCGCGCCTCGCGGCTGCTCTACGGCGAGATCCCCTCGCTCGAGCGCGAGCTGGCCGAGGCAGAGAAGGCCGAGCAGTCCGACGAGCGCATGGTCGGCGACCAGGTCACCGACGAGAACATCGCCGAGGTCATCGCGGCGTGGACGGGGATCCCCGTCGGCCGGCTCATGCAGGGCGAGAGCGAGAAGCTCCTGCACCTCGAGGCCGAGCTCGGGCGCCGCCTCATCGGCCAGCGCGAGGCGGTCTCGGCCGTGTCCGACGCCGTGCGGCGCTCGCGGGCGGGCCTCAGCGACCCCAACCGGCCCACGGGATCCTTCTTGTTCCTCGGCCCGACGGGCGTCGGCAAGACCGAGCTCGCGAAGGCGCTCGCCGAGTTCCTCTTCGACGACGAGCAGGCCATGGTGCGCATCGACATGTCGGAGTACGGCGAGAAGCACTCGGTCAGCCGCCTCGTCGGCGCCCCTCCCGGATACGTCGGCTACGACCAGGGCGGCCAGCTCACCGAGGCCGTGCGCCGGCGCCCCTACAGCGTCGTGCTGCTCGACGAGGTCGAGAAGGCGCACCCCGAGGTGTTCGACGTGCTGCTGCAGGTCATGGACGACGGCCGCCTCACCGACGGCCAGGGCCGTACGGTCGACTTCAAGAACGTGATCCTCATCCTCACGAGCAACATCGGCTCGCCGATCCTCATCGATCCGACGCTCGCGCCCGACGTGAAGCGCGACCAGGTCATGCAGCTCGTGCAGACGTCGTTCAAGCCCGAGTTCGTGAACCGCCTCGACGACATCGTCGTGTTCCAGGCGCTCACGGAGGACGAGCTGTCGCAGATCGTCGAGTTGCAGGTCGACCTCCTGCAGCGCCGCCTCGCCGACCGGCGCCTGACGCTCGCGGTCACGCCAGACGCGCGGGCCTGGCTCGCGGAGCGTGGCTACGACCCCGCGTACGGCGCGCGCCCGCTGCGCCGCTTGATCCAGAAGGAGATCCAGGACCGCCTCGCGACCGGGATCCTCGCCGGCCGGATCCACGACGGCGACACCGTGCGCGTCGACGTCGCGGCCGACGGCACCGAGCTGGCGCTCACGAGCGCCTGACGACGCGCGACGGGCCCGCACCCCCCGGAGGGTGCGGGCCCGTCATCTGCCGCTTCAGTCGTCGAGGATGACGGTCTCGGCGATCGGCCGCCGCTCGCGCGGGGCGCGCTCGCGCTCGCGAGCCGACTCGGGCAGCTGGTCCGGATCCCCCAGCTCGCCGACCGCGAGCAGCGTCACGACCTCGAAGCGGTCGGGGAGGTCGAAGCGGGCGTGCACGGCGGGGGCGTCGAAGCCCGTCATCTGATGCACGAAGAGCCCGTCGTGGTGCGCCTGCACCGAGAAGTGCGCGACGGCCTGGCCCAGGTCGTAGTGCGCCGTCGCGAACGTGCGTCCGGCGTCGCTCTCGAGCTCGGCGATCGCGACGACGAGCGCGCCGGCCGACGGCGCCCACACGGCGTTGAAGTCGATGAGCGTCTCGGCGATCGCGGCGTGCGTCTCGGATCCGCGGCGCGCGACGATGAACCGCCACGGCTGGTTGTTGTACGCGGACGGGCTCCATCGGGCCGCTTCGAGCGCGCTCGCGAGCTTGCCGTCGTCGAGGTGGGCGGATCCGTCGTACGCGCGCGGGCTCCAGCGCGCGGCGAGGACGTCGAGGACGGGCGCGTCGGTCGGCGCGGTGCGGTCGAGGCTGACGGTGCTCATGGCGGCTCCTGTGGGTCTGAAGGTGCGGATCACGGGCGCCGTTGCCCTCCTCGACGATAGCGGCCCCGTCCGGCCGCGGCGTGGGGCCGCTCCGGCGGGTGGGAAAGCCGCGAAAGGGGGGTCGGGGTCAGGGGGTGCTGGGGAAGCACGAAATGTCGCCCCCACACAAAGCCGCCGTCCACGTAGGGGATAACATAGCGGGG
>JAJUIM010000401.1 GCA_029267645.1 Microbacterium sp. | reverse complement strand
GCGAGCCCCGACGCGGCGAGGAATCCGACGAGCGTCTTGCCCTCGCCCGTCGCCATGTCGACGACGCCGCCGCGCAGCATGGTCGCGGCCGCCAACAGCTGCTCGTCGAACGGGTCGAGGCCGAGCCTGCGCCGCGCGACCTCGCCCGCGACGCCGAGGAACGTACCGAGCGCTGCGTCGTCGGACGCCCGCAGCGGCGCGGCCGCGCGAGACGCGAGCTCGCGGTCGTCGAGCTCCCGCACCGAGGGGGCGGATCCGCGCGGCCTCCGCCACGACCCCCGCGTGCGCGTCGAGGTCGGCGACACCGGGAGCGCCGCGCAGACGAGCGGCCGCGCCGCGGATCCGCGACAGCCAGGATCCCTTCCTGCTCACGTCCATCCCTCCTCGTCGGCCATCTCGCGCGCGACCCGCAGCTGCTCGTCGTCGCAGGGCGTCGTGAGCGGATCCGCCTCCTGGGGCAGTCGCTCGTGGATCCTCACGATGCCTTCGCCTCGGGAGGCAGGTCGTCGTCACACACCCGCCCAGGCTCATCCCGGCGGGGCTGCGGGTCATTCGCGAGCGTCGCGCCGCTCGGCGCACCTGCCCCGCGCCGCAGGCGGCTATGAAACGCACCCCCGGCTAGGAAATACCCTGGTCGATGGTGCAAACCGTAGCCTGGCGCACGTCTGCGCCAGGCCGCGCGAACACGCTGTCCCGGGCGGATCCTGCCTCCACATCGCGAGCGGCCACGAAATCCACCCTGGGCTAGGAAATACCCTGGCCTGGGGTGCAAAATGTAGCCGCTCGCGTCGCGCAGCCAGCGCTCGGTCTGACTCCGCAGGGCTCGGATGGGTCGGCGCGGCCTCGGGAGCAGCGCTGCATGCGCGCCGGGCCAAGCGCGGTCCGCGGCTAGGAAACCCACCGCCGGCCAGGAAATACCCTGGCCGCCGGGCGAAACCCTAGCCGCTCGGGGTCGCTCGAGCCCTCACGAGAACGCCGACCGCCCCCGGGTCCTGCCCCGCGCCGCGGGCGGCTACGAAACGCACCCCCGGCCAGGAAATACCCTGGCCGGGGGTGCGAATCCTCGCCGCTCGCGCGGCCCCCTCACACCGCCGCGAGCGCTCCCGCGGAGGAGGTCGTGCGGCGGGCCTGCACGGCGACGATCGTCACGACGAACGACAGCACGCCCCACACCGCGAGGATCGCGAGGTGTCCGCCGACCGGGGCCGACGTGATCGCCGCGAGCACGGCGCTCATGGCGGGCGAGGTCGGCAGGATCGAGGCGGCCTGGGCGAGGATCCCGGGGGTCGTGGAGATGATGCTCACGGCCACCGCGAGGGCTCCGGCGATGGCAGCCGCCCAGCGCCCCACGCCGCCGAACGCGGCCGCGAGCGCCTGGTGGATCGCGGCGAAGACGACGCCCGTGAGGGCGGCGATGCCGATGACCGACCACGCGACGCCGGCCGAGTACTCGCCGGCCCAGGCGAGGATCCCGCCCACGAGCAGGCCCTGCGCCGCGCCGATGAGGCCGCCCGGCAGGAAGCCGCGCGCCGCGAGCGCGATCGAGGACCGCCGCGACGTGAGCGCGTGCGCCGTGACGGGGCGCAGCGCGAGGAACGTCGCGAGCGAGCCGAACCACAGCACGATCGCCGCGAGCAGCGGGATCGCGCCGTCGCCGAACATCGTGAACCCGTCGTCGCCGGTCTTGACGGGCGCGCGCACGGCCGTCGCGAGGTCGGTCGCCTCGTCGTCCGTGAAGCTCGGCAGCTGGTCGACCGCCTGGCCGAGCCCGTCGCCGAGCTCGGTTGCGCCGTCGCCCAGCTGGCCGATGCCGTCGCCGAGCTCGGTCGCGCCGTCCGAGAGCGCGCCGGCGCCGTCGGCGAGCTGCGTCGTCGCGGCTCCGGCCTCGCGCGCGCCGTCGCCGAGCGCCGCGATGCCGTCGGCGAGCGTGGAGGGGCCGTCGACCGCCTGCGTCGCGCCGGCCGCGAGCTGGTCGGCGCCGCCGCCCAGCTGGGTCGCGCCGGCCGCGAGCTGCGTCGCGCCGTCGTCGAGGGCGGGGG
>JAJUIM010000017.1 GCA_029267645.1 Microbacterium sp. | reverse complement strand
GCGCCGACGTGCCCGAGCGTCGAGCCGATCGACAGCGCGCCGCTCACGAGCACCTCGCTCTGCTGGCTGACGAAGTCGGACACGAAGCCGACCACCTCGTTGACGATCTCCTCGGGGAAGATGCCGACCGAGAGGATCCAGTCCTGTAGCTCGGCCCAGCGCTCGACCGCGCGGTCGCGCACGACGTCGGCCTGCTCGGCGGCCTGCCACACGACGAGCCACACGAGCCCCGTGACGATCGCGATCGTGCCGACGAGCGAGACGATCATCGCGACGGGCCGCGGCACGCGCTTCGCAAGCATCCAGCCGAACGCCGGCCACAGCAGCGCCGACAGCAGGATCGCGATCAGCACCGGGACGACGATGATCTTGAACTGGATCACGAGCCACACGACGAGCGCGACGACGGCCGCGAGCACGAGCAGCCGCCACCCGTAAGCGGCGGCGATGCGCAGCGGCCGCGGCACGGTCTCGGCGATGGGCGGCAGCGGATCCGCCTGCCGCGCCTGTCGCTCATCGGCGCGCGGCGCGGTGGCCTGTCGGCCGAACAGACGACGGCGCCGCCGGGATTCCTCGCTCACCTCAGCGAGTCTATTCCCGGCGGCGCCGCCTGCCGCGCGCCGCGCGGCTCAGAACTGCACGCGCGGCGGCTGCCGGATCGCGGCGGCGTCCTCCACCTCGAAGAACTCGCGCTCGGTGAAGCCGAGGCCGCGCGAGAAGAGGTTGTTCGGGAACTGCTTGATCTTGATGTTCAGCTCGCGCACGCCGCCGTTGTAGAAGCGGCGCGACGCCTGGATCTTGTCTTCGGTGTCGACGAGCTCGTTCTGCAGCTGCAGGAAGTTCTGGCTCGCCTGCAGCGCGGGGTAGGACTCGGCGACCGCGAACAGACTCTTGAGCGCCTGCTGCATGTGGTTCTCGGCAGCGCCCGCCTCGGCGGGGCCCGTCGCGCCGAGCGTCTCGGCGCGGGCCTGCGTGACCTCTTCGAAGACGCCCTTCTCGTGCGCCGCGTATCCCTTGACCGTCTCGATGACGTTCGGGATCAGGTCGGCGCGGCGCTTGAGCTGCACGTCGATGCCGCTCCAGGCCTCATCCACGCGGGTGCCGAGTGACACGAGCGAGTTGTAGGTCGCCCAGAGGTAGATCCCCGCGATCACGACGACCGCGACGACGATCAGTACCGGTACGAGCCATTCCATGTGCGTTCCCCCTGTGATGGTCTGGGCCCCATGGTACGTGTCGTGCCCGACAGGGCCCCCGGGTCAGTGCGATCCTGCGTGCGCGGACGCCGCGACCCACGCGTCGAGCTTCGCCGCGGCGCGCCCGTCGTCGACCGCTCGAGCGGCCTCGTCGCGGGCCTCGATGAGGCGCTGGATCATGTTGCGGTCGGCCTGTCCAGGATCCTGCGACAGGCGGAAGGCGACGATGCCGGCCGCCGCGTTCAGGAGCACGACGTCGCGCACGGGCCCCTGCTCCCCCGCGAGCGTGCGGCGCAACGTCTCGGCGTTCTCGGCGGGCGTGCCGCCGAGGAGGTCGTCGATCGTCGAGGTCGGCATGCCGAGGTCGCGCGGGTGGATGTCGAACTCGTGCATGTCGCCGTTCGTGATCTGCCAGATGCGGCTGTAGCCCGTCGTCGTGAGCTCGTCGAGCCCGTCCTCGCCGCGGAACACGAGCGCCGTCGCGCCGCGCGTGCGGAAGACGCCCGTGATGATCGGCACCGTCTCGAGCGACGCCACGCCGACTGCGTTCGCCTCGGCGCGCGCCGGGTTCACGAGCGGCCCCAGGAAGTTGAAGGCCGTCGGAACCCCGAGCTCCGCACGCACGGGCGCCGCGTGCTTGAAGCCGGGGTGGAACGCGGCCGCCCAGGCGAACGTGATCCCGGCCTCCTCGAGCACGCGCGCGACGCCCTCGGGCGAGAGGCGCAGGTCGATGCCGAGCTCGCTCAGCACGTCGGACGATCCGGACGTCGAGCTCACGGCGCGGTTGCCGTGCTTCACGACGGGGATCCCCGTCGCGGCGACGATGATCGCGGCCGTCGACGAGATGTTCACGGTGCCGTACCGGTCGCCGCCCGTGCCGACGATGTCGAGCACGTTGGGATCGACCGGCAGCGGCACGGCGGCGTCGAGGATCGCGTCGCGGAAGCCGATGACCTCGGTCACCGCCTCGCCCTTCGCGCGGAGCGCCATGAGGAGCCCGCCCAGCTGCGCGGGCGTCGCCTCGCCCTGCATGACCTGGCGCATCGCCCACTCGGCCTGCGACACGGTGAGGTCGGTGCCGGACACGGCGGCGGTCAGGATCTCGGGCCACGTGGGGTGCGTCATACCCGCCAGGCTAGGGCACGGAAAAGTTCTCGACACGGCGTAGAAGTCGACGCGCCCGGGTCAAAGACACCCGTCGCACATGTCGTTCTGACGATGTGACCTGCCTTTTCCCGGGGCGCCCATCGGGCATTCACGGCAAGAACATAGCGGGTTAGGGTCGCCTATCTTGGCGTGCGGTGCAAAAATCACGCGTCGTTATCGGCCATAATGGACGCGTGACGACCCCAGCTACGTACGCCCCTGCGCCCAGAACGGTGAAGCGCCCCGACCCGGTGAGCGTCGGCACCATCGTGTGGCTCGGCTCCGAAGTCATGTTCTTCGCCGGGCTCTTCGCCATCTACTTCACGCTTCGCAGCACCTCTCCCGGTCTCTGGGAAGAGCAGACGTCGCTGCTGAACGTGCCGTTCGCCTTCGTCAACACCGTGATCCTGGTGCTGTCGTCGGTGACGTGCCAGTTCGGCGTGTGGGCGGCCGAGCGCATGCAGCCCCACACCATCAAGGGCCAGGGCTGGAAGTCCTGGGGCATGATCCCCTGGTTCTGGCTGACCTTCGCGCTCGGCGCGATCTTCGTCTCCGGCCAGGTGTGGGAGTACGCGCAGCTCATCACCGAGGGCGTCACGCTGGGCAGCGACTCGTACGGCTCTGCCTTCTACCTGACCACGGGCTTCCACGCGCTCCACGTCACGGGCGGCCTGATCGCGTTCCTCCTCACGCTGGGACGTGCGTTCGCGGTCAAGCGGTTCACGCACAAGGAGGCCACCACGGCCGTCGTCGTGTCGTACTACTGGCACTTCGTCGACGTCGTCTGGATCGCCCTGTTTTTCGTCATCTACTTCCTGCAGTAAGAGCGGAGCAACACCACCCTCATGGCACGAGAGAAGAGTAAGCGCCGCTCGCGCGGTCGCCGCAGCCCCCTCGCCGCAGCCGTCCTCATCGGCGTCGGTCTCCTCATGACCGGCGGCATCTACGCGGGCGCGTCCGCCGCGGTCGCCGCGACCGACGAGACGCCCGCCGCGACGCAGGCCAGCCCCGAAGAGGGCGAGAAGCTGTTCCAGGCGAACTGCGCCACCTGCCACGGCCTGAACCTCGAGGGCACCGACAACGGGCCGTCGCTCAACGGCGTCGGCGCGCTCGCCGTCGAGTTCCAGGTCTCCACCGGCCGCATGCCCATGCAGATGCAGGGCCCGCAGGCCGACCAGAAGCCCGTGCAGTTCACGGACGAGCAGATCCAGTCGATGGCGCAGTACGTCGAGTCGGTCGCGCCCGGCCCCGCCTACCCGTCTGAGCGCGTGCTCGACGGCGAGGGCGACGTGTCGCACGGCGCCGAGCTGTTCCGCATCAACTGCGCCATGTGCCACAACGTGGCCGCGGCCGGCGGTGCCCTCACGCAGGGCAAGTTCGCGCCGGACATCATGGACACCTCGGCGCTCAACATCTACGCCGCCATGGTCACCGGCCCGCAGAACATGCCGGTGTTCAACAACATGAACCTCACCGAGGACGACAAGCGCGACATCATCTCAGCGCTGCTCTACCAGCAGGAGATGCAGGCGCCCGGCGGATTCACGCTCGGCTCGCTCGGCCCCGTGTCGGAGGGTCTGTTCATCTGGATCTTCGGTATCGGCGGGCTCATCGCCGTCGCCGTGTGGATCACGGCGAAGTCGAACTGAGCATGTCGAACGAAGAGGACGTGACAAGGAGCACGATGGCACACGACGATTCGAAGGGTGTCGAGAAGGCATACACGCCTTCCTCGGGTCTCGCCGTATCGATCGATGACCCGGTCGAGAACCCGGGCCTCCCCCCGCACCGCGAGCGGCTCACCGACAAGGACCCGAAGGCGGCGAAGCGTGCCGAGCGCACGATCTACACGCTGTTCTACCTGTCGGTCGCAGCGAGCATCTGGGCCGTGGCGGCGTACATGCTGTTCCCGATCGAGGACATGGAGTTCACCTCGATCCGCCAGAACAACCTGTTCATCGGTCTGGGCATCGCCTTCGCGCTGCTCGCGATCGGCGTGGGCGCGATCCACTGGTCGAAGACGCTCATGAGCGACAAGGAGCACGTCGAGGAGCGCCACGGCACCCGCGGCTCCGAGGAGACGCGCGCAGCGGTCATCGAGTCGTTCCGCCAGGCCAATGAGGAGTCGGGCTTCGGTCGTCGCAAGATGATCCGCAACTCGCTCTTCGCCGCCCTCGTGGCCTCGATCCTCCCGGGCATCACGCTGTTCCGCGGCCTCGCACCGCACGACGGCAACGACCCGGTCGCGCTGCTGAAGCAGACCATGTGGAAGGAGGGCTCGTACCTCACGCGCGACCCCTCCGGCACGCGCATCAAGGCGAGCGACGTGACCCTCGGATCCGCGTTCCACGTGATCCCCGAGGAGCTCGCGAACACGTCGCACGACGACGGCTACCTCAACGAGAAGGCCAAGGCCATGGTGCTCATGGTGCGCATGCGCCCCGAGCAGCTCACCGAGCGCGAGGAGCGCAAGGACTGGTCGTACGACGGCATCGTCGCGTACTCGAAGGTCTGCACGCACGTCGGCTGCCCCGTCGCCCTGTACGAGCAGCACACGCACCACCTGCTCTGCCCCTGCCACCAGTCGCAGTTCGACGTCTCGGATGAGGCGAAGGTCGTCTTCGGCCCCGCCTCGCGGCCGCTGCCCCAGCTGCCGATCACCGTGGACGACGAGGGCTACCTCATCGCCAAGAGCGACTTCACCGAGCCCGTCGGTCCGACCTTCTGGGAGATCCATTGAGCACCGCCACCGCAGAGAAGAAGGCACCGCTCGGCGGGCGGTTCGTCGGCGCGACCGCGAACTATCTCGATGAGCGCACGAGCCTGTCCGGGTTCGTCAAGGCCCTGGGCCGCAAGGTCTTCCCCGACCACTGGTCGTTCATGCTCGGCGAGATCGCGCTGTGGTCGTTCGTCGTCGTCCTGATCTCGGGAACGTTCCTGACGTTCTTCTTCCAGGCCTCGATGGTCGAGACGCACTACACGGGCGCCTACGAGCCCATGCGCGGCATCCCGATGTCAGTCGCGATGGAGTCGACGCTGCACATCAGCTTCGACCTGCGCGGCGGCCTCCTCGTGCGCCAGCTGCACCACTGGGCGGCCCTGACGTTCGTCGCGGGCATCGGCGTGCACATGCTCCGCGTGTTCTTCACGGGTGCGTTCCGCAAGCCGCGCGAGCTCAACTGGGTGATCGGCTTCGTGCTGTTCGTCCTCGCGATCGCCGAGGGCTTCACCGGCTACTCGCTCCCCGACGACGTCCTCTCGGGCAACGGCCTCCGCATCATCGACGGCATGATCAAGGGCCTCCCCGTGATCGGCCCGTGGACCTCGTACCTGCTGTTCGGCGGCGAGTTCCCCGGCCACGACATCGTCGGCCGCCTGTACGCGCTGCACATCCTGATCCTGCCGCTGCTCGTGATCGCGCTCATCGCGGTCCACCTGCTGCTGATGATCGTCAACAAGCACACGCAGTTCGCGGGCCCCGGCCGCACGAACGACAACGTCGTGGGCTACCCGATGATGCCCGTGTACATGTCGAAGATGGGCGGGTTCTTCTTCATCGTCTTCGGCGCGCTCGTGCTCATCGCATCGCTCGTGCAGATCAACCCGATCTGGGGCTACGGTCCATACGACCCCTCCCCCGTCTCGGCCGGAACCCAGCCCGACTGGTACGTCGGCTTCGCCGACGGCGCCCTGCGTCTCGCCCCGCCGCACCTCGACATCGAGATCGCCGGCAAGGTGTACCCGATGGGCATCCTCCTGCCGATGCTCGTGCTCGTGGTCTTCCTCGTGCTCGTCGCGATCTACCCCTTCATCGAGGCGTGGGTCACGGGCGACAAGCGCGAGCACCACATCGCGCAGCGCCCGCGCAACGCCGCGACGCGCACCGCGATCGGCGCCGCCGGCGTCTGGTTCTACGCGATCCTGTGGGCCGCGGCATCGTCCGACCTCATCGCGACGCACTTCCGCCTCACGATGGAGGGCGTGATCCACGCGCTCCAGGCCGGCCTCATCGTCGGCACCGTGATCGTGTACTTCATCACGAAGCGCATCTGCATCGCGCTGCAGAAGAAGGACCGCGAGATCGCGCTGCACGGCTACGAGTCGGGTCGCATCGTGCGCCTGCCGGGTGGTGAGTACCAGGAGGTCCACAAGCCCGTCGACAAGTACGAGCGCTGGAAGCTCGTCGCCGACGAGACGTTCGAGCCCCTCGTGGTGCGCCCGAACGACAAGGGCCGGATCACGGCGCGCCAGAAGTTCCGCGCCGCGCTCTCGCGGTGGTTCTTCGAGGACCGTCTCCAGCCGCTCACGAACGCCGAGTACAAGGCGGCGCTCGAGCACCAGGAGCACGCCCTCCACGAGCACGGCGAGCCCGACCACGGCGAGATCGAGTCGGGCGACTCGAAGCACTGAGCGCCCCTCTCGCAGACGAAGGCGGCCCGGTCAGATTTTCTGACCGGGCCGCCTTCGTCTGTCTGCGCTCAGACGCCGTCGCCCACCGCGCGGCGCGCGTCCTCCCCCACCAGGAACGCGTTGACGCCGGCGCCCGCCATGGAGCCCGCCGCCATCGACACCGGTACGGTCGCGAACGGGCTGACCACGTTGCCCGCCGCCCACACCCGCTCGTGGCTCGTGCGCCCGGACTGGTCGACGGCAAGGAAGGATCCGAGAGCCGTCTCCGTCCGCGCGAGTCCCCAATCGCGCACGAGCGCGTCGTGCGGCCTGGGCGCGCCCGCCGTGAAGATGGCGTCGAGGACCACCGGCGTCCGGTCGCCCTGCAGCCGCGCCTCGAGCGCGCCGTCGGGGCGTGCACGCACCTCGACCACGCGATCCCCCACGAGACGCACGCCGCGCGCGGCGAGGCGTGCCCGCGCGTCGTCGTCGAGTGCGGATCCGAGTCCATCGGCGAACACGGTCACGTCGTCGCTCCACTGGCGCACGAGCTCGGCCTGGTGCAGGCCCGCCGGCGAGGTCGTGAGCACGCCGAGCCGCTCTCCGCGCACCTCCCAGCCATGGCAGTAGGGACAGTGCAGCACCGTCGATCCCCACCCCTCCGCGAGCCCGGGGATCGCGGGCAGCTCGTCGGTGATGCCCGTCGCGAGCACGAGCGCCCGCGTCGTGACAGAGCGGCCGCCCTCGAATTCCACGCGCAGCTCGCGGTCCCCGGCCTCGAGCCGCGAGACCCGCGCGCCCTCGCGCACCTCGACGCCGTACGCGCGCACCTCGCGTCGCCCGCGCTCCAGGAAGTCGGCCGGCGCGACGCCGTCATGTCCCAGCACGCCGTGCATCTCGTGTGCGAAGCGATTTCGAGGGCGGCCCTCGTCGATCACGAGCGTGCGTCGTCGTGCGCGCCCCAGCATGAGAGCGGCGCTGAGGCCCGCCGCTCCCCCGCCGACGACGACCGCGTCCCACATGTCCCTGTCGTTGTGTCTTGTCATACTCCCCATAACAGTGCAAGGATCACGACATGGCATGCTTTCTTGCGAGTCTGGCAAGGTACGGATCGTGAACGACGAGTTGCGCGCGCTCGGTCCGCGCCTGCGCGGCCTGCGCCTGTCGCGGGGGCTCACGCTCGAGCGCCTCTCCGAGCGATCCGGCATCTCGGCGAGCACGATCTCGCGGCTCGAATCGGGCAAGCGCCAGGCGAGCCTCGAGCTGCTCCTGCCGCTCACCCGTGAGCTCGGCGCGACGCTCGACGACCTCGTGCCGGCTGCGGATCCGGATCCGCGCGTGCGCCGGTCGCTCATCCGACACGGCGGCATCGTCTTCGCGCCGCTGTCGCGGCCGTCGTCGGCGATGAGCGCCTACAAGATCACCTACCCGCCCGGAAGGCCCCTCAGCGCCCCGCAGACGCACGAGGGACGCGACTGGCTGTACGTGCTCTCCGGGCGCCTGCTGCTCGCGCTGGGCGGCAGCGAGACGACCCTCGAGGCGGGCGAAGCGGCCGAGTTCGACACCCGCACACCACACGCCATGACGGCCGCAGGATCCCGCCCGGCGCAGGTCATCAGCATCTTCACCCCCGACGGCGAACGCATGCACGTGCACGTCGCGCCAGACGAGCCCGCAGACGAAGAGCGCCCCCTGGATCAGGTGTGATCCAGGGGGCGCTCGGGGCGGCGGCGCTCAGCGCGCGAAGTTGCCGCGGTAGTACTCGTAGACCCAGCCGACGAGGCCGACGACCAGCAGGCCCGCGGCGACGGGGAGCAGGAAGTGCGCCGTCGCGAGCGAGATCATGCCGACCGCGGGTGCCGCGGCGAGGACCAGCGGCCACCACGACCACGGGCTGAACTCGCCGAGCTCGGGGTCGCCGTCATCGATGTTCGCGTCGAGGCGATCCTCCGGCAGGTCGACGCCCTTCTGCGCCTTGAGCATGCGGGCCGAGAAGAACCCGATCATGCCCGACATGAAGACGGAGAACAGCAGCACGATCGTGCCGATCCACTCGACGTGGCCGAGCGACAGGACGTTCCAGCCCGTGTACACCACCGCGCAGACGAGGAAGAAGACGGTGAGCAGCCACCAGATGCCGATCTGAGACTTCATCTACTTGGCCTCTCCCTGCAGCGCGGGCGCGGGCGCCCTGGTCGGGTCGTAGTCGTCGAGCGACTCGGGGTGGTTCAGGTCGAACGCGGGACGCTCGGAGCGGATCCGCGGGATCGACGTGAAGTTGTGGCGCGGTGGCGGGCAGCTGGTGGCCCACTCGAGCGATCCGCCGTAGCCCCACGGGTCGTTGACCGTGATCTTCTTGCCCTTGCGCGCGGTGATCCACACGTTGAGGAAGAAGGGGATCATCGACGAGGCGAGGACGATCGAGCCGATCGTGGAGAGCTGGTTCTCCCAGCCCCAGCCGTCGGCGGGCGACCAGTCGGCGTAGCGACGCACCATGCCGTCGACGCCCAGCCAGTGCTGGATGAGGAACGTCATGTGGAAGCCGATGAACAGCAGCCAGAAGTGCACGTAGCCGAGGCGCTCGTTCAGCATCTTGCCGGTCCACTTCGGCCACCAGAAGTAGAAGCCCGCGAACATCGCGAACACGACGGTTCCGAAGACCACGTAGTGGAAGTGGGCGACGACGAAGTACGAGTCGCTGAGGTGGAAGTCGAGCGGCGGAGCCGAGAGGATCACGCCGGTCAGACCGCCGAAGACGAACGACACGAGGAAGCCGAGCGAGAAGAGCATCGGCGTCTCGAACGTGAGCGAACCGCGCCACATCGTGCCGATCCAGTTGAAGATCTTCACACCCGTCGGCACCGCGATCAGCATCGTCATGAGCGCGAAGAACGGCAGCAGGACGGCGCCCGTGACGTACATGTGGTGCGCCCACACCGACACCGAGAGGGCCGCGATCGCGATCGTCGCGTAGACGAGGGTCTTGTATCCGAAGATCGGCTTGCGACTGAAGGCCGGGAAGATCTCGGAGACGATGCCGAAGAACGGCAGCGCGATGATGTACACCTCGGGGTGGCCGAAGAACCAGAACAGGTGCTGCCAGAGGAGCACGCCGCCGTTCTGCGGGTCGTAGATGTGCGAGCCGAAGATGCGGTCGCTCGCGGCGGCCAGCATGGCGGCGGCCAGCACGGGGAACGCGATGAGGATCAGCAGGCTCGTGATGAGCGTGTTCCACGAGAAGATCGGCAGGCGCCACATGGTCATGCCGGGCGCGCGCATCGTGATGATCGTCGTGATGAAGTTGACGGCGCCGAAGATCGTGCCGAAACCGCTCATGCCGAGGCCGAGCATCCACAGATGTCCGCCGACGCCCGGCGAGAACGAGGCGTTCGCGAGCGGCTGATAGGCGAACCAGCCGAACGACGCCGCGCCCTGCGGCGTGAGGAAGCCCGCGACCGCGATGAGCGATCCGAAGATGAACAGCCACAGCGCGAAGGCGTTGAGGCGCGGGAACGCCACGTCGGGCGCGCCGATCTGCAGCGGCAGCAGCGCGTTCGCGAAGCCCGCGAACAGCGGGGTCGCGAACATCAGCAGCATCACCGTGCCGTGCATGGTGAACAGCTGGTTGTACTGCTCCTTCGTCGGCACGATCTGCATGCCGGGCGCGAAGAGCTCTGCGCGGATGATCAGCGCCATGACGCCGCCGAGCAGGAAGAAGATGACGGACGAGATCAGGTACATGTACCCGATCGTCTTGTGGTCGGTGGACGTGATCCACCGAACGATCACGTTGCCCTTCTCACCCGTGCGGGACCCGCTCAGGAGAGCGGCCTGGCGGGGAGGGAGCGGAGCGCTCGCCGATTCGCTGGCCATGCTCAGTGTCCTTCCTCAGCCTCAGTCGAGACCCCGTCGGTGCCGGGGTTGTTCTGAAGGCGGTCGTATTCGTCGTTCACGTCGCCCGTGTTGCCCTGCTCCTCGAGGCCCGCGACGTACTCCTCGTACTCGGCCTCGCTGACGACCTCGACATTGAACAGCATCATCGAGTGGTACTCGCCGCAGAGCTCCGCGCACTTGCCGGCGTAGGTGCCCTCGCGCGTCGGGATGAAGGACCACGAGTTGTCGCGGCCGATGTACATGTCCTTCTTGTACAGGAAGTCGATGATCCAGAACGAGTGGATCACGTCGCGCGACTGCAGGTCGATCGTGACCTTCTTGTCGACCGGGAGCACGAGCGTCGGAAGCTCGTCCTGGTTGATGTTGCCGTCGGCGTCGGGCTGCGCCTGCACGCCCATGGTGTAGACCGTCTCGTCGCCGGGCGCGGCCTCGTTGTACTGGAAGTCCCACGACCACTGCTTCGCGATCGCCGTGACCGAGACCTCGACCTCGTCGTCGGCCCAGGGCTTCTCGACCGCCGTCTGCTCACGCACCGTAAACGCGAACAGGCCGAGCACGAGGATCATCGGCACCGAGGTGAAGAAGATCTCGATCGGCATGTTGTAGCGCATCTGCACCGGCAGGCCCGTCTGGCCCTTGCGGCGGCGGTACACGACCATCGCCCAGAGCATGAGGCCCCACGTGATCACGCCGACGAGCAGCAGGACGATCCACGAGCCGACCCAGAGCGAGGCGAGTCCCTCGGTCTGGTTCGTCGTGGGCTGCCCCGACTCTTCGAAGCCCGGCAGGTATCCGTGAAGCTCTGTGGGGGTGCACCCGGCGAGGGCGACGGCGGCCGCGGCGATCACGGGGACCGCGGCCCAGCGGATTCGGCGTTTCGACGGCACGAATTCACCTTTCGAACATGAATGTGACTCGTCCCATCCTATGGCAAGCGCTCACGCGGTTCATGCCACTCTCCCAGCGAGTCCGACGCTCGTCGATGAGGATCTGTGAGACGACGAACGCCCCGCATGCCGAGGCATGCGGGGCGTTTCTGGCGTCTGATCAGTGGAAGCTGTCGCCGCAGGCGCAGCTGCCGGACGCGTTCGGGTTGTCGATCGTGAAGCCCTGCTCCGAGATCGTGTCCTTGAAATCGATCGACGCGCCGTCGAGGTACGGCACCGACATGTTGTCGACGATGACCTCGACGCCGTCGAAGTCGACGGTCTCGTCGCCCTCGAGGTAGCGCTCGTCGAAGTAGAGCTGGTAGATGAGGCCCGAGCAGCCGCCCGGCTGCACGGCGACGCGCAGACGCAAGTCGTCGCGGCCCTCCTGCTCGAGCAGGCTCTTCACCTTGGCCGCGGCGGCGTCGGTGAGGCTGACGCCGTGCGCACGGTCGGTCTGCGACGCGGTCAGTGTGGTGTCAGTCATCGCTGATCTCCTCTTCCGTTGCGTACCGCTCGCGGCGGTCTGCGTCGATTCTATCGGCGGATTCCGCGATCGGGGCGGGGATCACGAAGCCTCTCGCCGATTGAGGCGCGCGAGCAGCAGCGCCTCCGAGCGGATCGCGTTGCGGAACGTCTCGATGTGCAGCGACTCGTTGGGGCTGTGCGCGCGCGAGTGCGGATCCTCCACGCCCGTGACGAGGATCTGCGCGCCCTCGAACGTCTCGACGAGGTCGGAGATGAAGGGAATGGATCCGCCGATGCCGTAGTCGACCGCGTCGCGGCCGTATCCGTCTGCGAGCGCGCCGCGGAGCTCCTCGATCGCCCAGCCGTTCGTGTCGACGAGGACGCTGTCGCCGAGGTCGACCTCGCTGAAGGAGAGCTCGGCGCCGAACGGCGCGTGCGCGCGGAGGTGCGCGACGAGCGCCTCGTACGCCTCCTCGGACGACTGCCCCGGCGCGACGCGGCAGCTGAGCACCGCCGTGACCTCGGGCGAGAGCGTGTTGCTCGCGGCCTCGACCGATGTGAAGTCGATGCCCGTGACCGTGACGGTCGGCTTGTTCCAGATGCGGCCGAGGATCGATCCGTCGCCGATCGGGCGGACGCCGTCCAGCAGGCCCGTCTCCTCCCGCAGCTGCTCCTCCGAGTACGCGGGCGTCTCCGCGTCGCGCGAGACGAGCCCGTCGACCGCGACGGATCCGTTCTCGTCCCACAGGGTCGACAGCAGGCGGATCGTCGCGAGCATCGCGTCGGGTACCGCTCCCCCGAACATGCCGGAGTGCGACGCGTGGTCGAGCGTGCGCACCGTGAGGTGGAACTTCGCGTTGCCGCGCAGCGAGACCGTCACGGCGGGCGTCGACGAGTCGAGGTTGCCCGAGTCGGCGACGACGATGACGTCCGAGCACATCGCGTCGCGGTGCGCCTCGAGGAACGGGCCGAACGAGCGCGATCCGAACTCCTCCTCGCCCTCGACAAAGAGGACGATCCCGACGTCGAGCGCGTCGGGTCCGATCGTCTCGGCGAGCGCGCGCAGCGACGCGATGTGCGTCATGACGCCCGCCTTGTCGTCCGCCGCGCCGCGCGCGTATATACGGCCGTCGCGCACGGTCGGCTCGAACGGCGGCGTCTCCCACAGCTCGTCCGCGCCGGGGGGCTGCACATCGTGGTGCGCATAGAGCATCACGGTCGGCCGGCCGGCTCGCGCGGGTCGCACCGCGAGCACGGCCGGCTGGCCGAGTTCCTCTCCGTCGCCGTCCGCGACGGGAGCGCGCAGGATGTCGACCGTCTCGAACAGGCCCGTCTCGCGCGCGAGCTGCGCGACGCGCTCTGCGCTGCGCACGAGCTGGGTCTGGTCGAAGGCGGGCCACGCGATGCCGGGGATCCGCACGAGCGATCCGAGATCGTCGACGGCGGAGGGGAATCCGCCCGCGACGGCCTCGAGGAGCGCGCGGTCGTCTGCGGAAACGCTGTCGTCAGGTGCCGTGGAAGTCATGCGGGTAATCTTAGGAGGATCGTTCTGCCCCCGACCCGAGGAATTCGATGGCCAAGCACGCTTCCCCTGCTGACGACGACGCCCAGGACACGGCGCCGAAGCAGGGCAAGGGACGCCCGACGCCGACGCGCGCCGAGCAGGAGGCGAAGCGGATCCGCCCGCTCGTCGCCACGACGAAGGAGGCCAAGAAGGCCGCCCGCTCCGAGATGCGCGAGCGCCAGGAGCGCGCGCGGGTCGGCATGGCGAACGGCGACGAGCGCTTCCTCGGCCCGCGCGACCGCGGCCCCCAGCGCCGCTTCGCGCGCGACTGGACCGACGCGGGCTGGCACCTCGGCGAGTTCCTCATGCCCATGATGGTCGTCGTCATCGTGCTGACGTTCGTGCCCCTCCCCGCGACGCAGTTCTACTCGTTCGTCGTGCTCTGGGCGTACATCCTCTTCGTCATCGGCGACATGATCATCCTGTCGAACCGCATCAAGAAGAAGGCGCGCGAGAAGTTCGGCGACCGCATGGAGAAGGGCCTCGGCTGGTACGCCGCGATGCGCTCGATCCAGATGCGGTTCATGCGCATCCCCAAGCCGCAGGCGAAGCGCGGCCAGTACCCCGCCGTCTGACGACGCGACGAGCACGCGCCCGGATCCTCGAGGATCTGGGCGCGTGCTCGTTTCCATCAGCTGCGCGCGAGCTCGCGGTTGATCTGGCGCGCCCAGAACGGGCCGCGATAGATGAAGCCCGTGTAGCCCTGGACGAGCGTCGCGCCCTGCTCGAGCCGGTCGCGCACGTCGCGCGCCGTCTCGACGCCGCCCGCCGAGATGACGCAGAACGACGGATCCGGCACCGCCTCGCGCACGAGACGCAGCACCTCGAGCGAGCGGGCCTTGACCGGCGGCCCCGAGACGCCGCCCGCGCCCATGCGCTCGACTGCGGCCGCGTCGGTGCGCAGGCCCTCGCGCGAAATCGTCGTGTTCGTCGCGATGAGCCCGTCGAGGTGCAGCTCGGCCGCCATCCGCGCGATGGCGCCGACCTCATCATCGGGCAGGTCCGGCGCGATCTTCACGAGCAGGGGCGTCGCCCCCGCCGCGTCGCGCACTGCTTCGAGCAGCGGCCGCAGCGTCTCGACCGCCTGCAGGCCGCGCAGGCCCGGGGTGTTCGGTGAGGAGACGTTGACCGCGAGGTAGTCGGCGAGGGGCGCGAGGACCGAGGCGCTGCGCACATAGTCGCCCGTCGCGTTCTCGACGTCGACGACGCGGCTCTTGCCGATGTTCGCGCCCACCACCGCGCCGCGGCGGCGCAGCCGGGCG
>JAJUIM010000175.1 GCA_029267645.1 Microbacterium sp. | reverse complement strand
CGGCCTGCGCAACGAGGTCCAGATCGTCGTCACGGTGCTCTCGATCGCACCGGGCGAGTTCTACGACGCCCTCGCGATCAACGCCGCGAGCGCCTCGACGCAGATCTCCGGCCTGCCGTTCTCGGGCCCGATCGCCGGTGTGCGCCTCGCGCTCATCCCTGGCCTCGGCCAGCACGAGGACCAGTGGGTCGCGTTCCCGACGGCCGAGCAGCTCGAGGACGCCGTCTTCGACCTCATGGTCGCGGGCCGCGTGCTCGACAACGGCGACGTCGCGATCATGATGGTCGAGGCCGAGGCGACCGAGGGCAGCTGGAACCTCATCCGCGGCGGCGCCGTCAAGCCGAGCGAAGAGGTCGTCGCGGGCGGCCTCGAGGCCGCCAAGCCGTTCATCAAGCAGCTCGTCGAGGCGCAGGCCGAGATGGCCGCGAAGTCGTCGCGCGAGCCGCTCGAGTTCCCGGTGTTCCCGGCGTACAGCGACGAGACGTTCGCGTTCGTGCGCGAGCAGGCGCTCGACGAGCTCCAGAAGATCTACCAGATCGCCGACAAGCAGGAGCGCCAGAACGCCGACGACGCGCTGAAGGAGCGCGTCAAGGCAGCGCTCGTCGAGAAGACCGAGGCCGAGGAACTCCCGGCCGCGGCGCCGCTCGAGTTCTCGGCGGCCTACAAGTCGGTCACGAAGGAGGTCGTGCGCGGCCGGATCCTCACGGAGGGCACCCGCATCGACGGCCGCGGCCTCGCCGACATCCGCCCGCTCGACGCCGAGGTGCAGGTCATCCCGCGCGTCCACGGCTCGGCGATCTTCCAGCGCGGCGAGACGCAGATCCTCGGCGTCACGACGCTCAACATGCTCAAGATGGAGCAGCAGATCGACTCGCTGTCGCCCACGACGAGCAAGCGGTACATGCACCACTACAACTTCCCGCCGTACTCGACGGGCGAGACCGGCCGCGTGGGCAGCCCCAAGCGCCGCGAGATCGGGCACGGCTTCCTCGCCGAGCGCGCGCTCGTCCCCGTCCTGCCGACGCGCGAGGAGTTCCCCTACGCGATCCGCCAGGTGTCCGAGGCCCTCGGATCCAACGGCTCGACCTCGATGGGATCGGTCTGCGCCTCGACGCTGTCGCTCTTGAACGCGGGTGTGCCGCTGCGCGCTCCCGTCGCGGGCATCGCGATGGGCCTCGTGTCGGAGGAGGTCGACGGCGAGACCCGCTACGCGGCCCTCACCGACATCCTCGGCGCCGAGGACGCGCTGGGCGACATGGACTTCAAGGTCGCGGGCACGAGCGAGTTCGTCACGGCCCTGCAGCTCGACACGAAGCTCGACGGCATCCCCTCCGAGGTGCTCGCCGGCGCGCTGACCCAGGCGAAGGACGCGCGCCTGCGCATCCTCGAGGTCCTGAACTCGGCGATCGACGCCCCCGACGAGATGGCGCCCACGGCTCCTCGCGTCATCAGCGTGCAGATCCCCGTCGACAAGATCGGCGAGCTGATCGGCCCGAAGGGCAAGACGATCAACGGCATCCAGGACGAGACGGGCGCCACGATCTCGATCGAGGACGACGGCACCGTCTACATCGGCGCGACCGACGGCCCGACGGCCGAGGCCGCCCGCGCCCAGGTCAACGCGATCGCCAACCCGACGAACCCCGAGGTCGGCGAGCAGTACCTCGGCACGGCCGTGAACATCGCCAAGTTCGGCGTGTTCGTCTCGCTGCTCCCCGGCAAGGACGGCCTGTTGCACGTCACCGAGCTGCGCAAGCTCAACGGCGGCAAGCGCGTCGAGACCATCGAGGACGTCGTCTCGGTCGGCCAGAAGATCCTCGTGAAGATCTCGAAGATCGACGACCGCGGCAAGCTCTCGCTCGAGCTCGTCCAGGAGGGCGGCGACGAGGAGGCCTCCGCGGCCGAGGCCGACGAGGCCTGATCCTCCGCACCCACGACAGGGCCCCGTCCGTTCGCGAGAACGGGCGGGGCCCTCGTTCGTGACCGAATCGTAAGCGTGTCGAGCGATGCCGTTCACCGCCGCGGGTTTCAATGGTGACCGGGGGATTCGATGGGCACAGCAGAGACACAGCATCCGGTCGGACGCGCAGGGGGAGCCGAGCGGCAGCGCTCGCGGCATCCGTCGGCGCCGCTTCCCGAGGTCGGCCCGACGGTCGCGACGGGGCCGCGCGTCGCGCTCGGCGAGACGGGGCTGTCGGCCTTCCCGTTCGCGCTCGGCACCGCCGAATTCGCGCGCCTCTCCGACGCGCGCGAGGCGACCGCGATCCTCGACCGCTACGCGCAGGCGGGCGGCAACGCGATCCACGTGTCCGACCGCGACCCCGACATCGCTTCGCTCGTGGGCGACTGGATCCGCGCCCGCCGCGTGCGCGACGACGTCGTGATCGTCGCGCGCATCGCGTCGTCGCGCGGATCCGACTTCGCCCGCGGCGCGGCCGAGCTCGCGCGGACGATGGGCGTCGACCGCCTCGACGTCGCCGTCATCGACGTGTCCGCTCGCCTCCACGGCGCCCGGCACCTCGAGCAGACCCTCGCCGACGCCGAGGGGCTCGTGCGCCGGGGCGCGATCCGCGCGCTCGGCGCGCACGGGCTCGGCGCGACCGAGCTGCTCGAGGCACGCGTGCTCGCCTCGGGCGGCTACCCGCGGATCCACGTGCTCGACGTCCCGTACGGCCTCGGCGACCGCGACGGCTACGAGGGCGACCTCCTGCGCATCGCGCTGCCGCAGCGGCTTGCGGTCCTGCCCGTGCACGCCGTGCCTCGGGGGATCCTCCTCGCGCGCCCCGGCGACGCGGCGCCCCGCGCAGCGAGCCTCTTCTCGTGGCGCGGGCGGCTCGCGCGCGCCCTCGCCGCCGTCGCCCGCGAGGCCGGACTCGCCCCGGCCGCGGCGGCGCTCGCGTGGGTGCGCGCACAGCCCGGCGTCGCGGCCCCCGTCGTCGACGCGTTCGCGGCGCATCAGATCGATGCGCTCGCCCCCGCGGCGACGGCCGAGCTCACGCGGCAGCACGCCGCCCGCCTCGACCGTGCCGGGGCGCGATAGGGTGGACTCACGCGGCGGCACGGCGATCGCGCCGCCCCGGATCACCTCGACGAAGCGGACGACTGTGACGCACTACATCTACCTTGTCCGGCACGGCGAGCATCAGCACGCGGAGTACGGGCTGGAAGATGGGCCGCTTTCTCCGCGCGGTGTTCGCCAGGCGGCGCTGCTCGCCGATCGTCTCTCGGGGGTGCCGTTCGAGAACGTGTGGCACTCGCCGCTCGTGCGCGCCACCGAGACCGCGCGCATCCTGGCCGACCGCATGCCGGCGATCGATCCGCAGCCGCACGCGCTGCTGTTCGACTGCATCCCGACGGGCATGACCGAGGACACCCCGGCCGTGTTCGAGCCGTTCTTCGGCGGCATCAGCGAGGAGGAGATCGAGGCGGGCAAGGCGCAGATGGCCGACGCCGTCAACGAGTTCCTCGTGCGCAAACCGGGCGACGTGCACGAGCTGCTCATCACCCACAACTTCGTCATCTCGTGGTTCGTGCGCGAGGTGCTCGGCGCCGAGGAGTGGCGTTGGATGACGCTCAACCAGGCCCACTGCGGGCTCACGATCCTCGCCCAGAAGAAGGGGCGGCCGTGGAACCTCGTGAGCCACAACGACTCGGCGCACCTGCCCTTCGAGCTGCGCACGGGCCTCCCCGAGGTCGCCCCGGTCTGAACCGTAGGATGGGGGCATGACTCTCGTCGCCCTCGCCGGGGGAACCGGCAAGCTCGGACGCATCATCCGCACGGTCGTGGAGCAGGAGCCGGGCTTCGAGCTGCACGCCGTGCTCACCTCGCGCAGCGACCTGTCCGAGCTCGGCGGCGCCGATCTCGTGATCGACGCGACGCATCCCGACGCGAGCGACGGCATCGTCCGCGCCGCGATCGCGCAGGGCAGCGCGCTCCTCGTGGGCACGAGCGGCTGGTCGGCCGAGCGCATCGCCGCGATCCGTCCCCTCGTCGACCAGGCGGGCACGGGCGCCGTGTTCATCCCTAACTTCTCGCTCGGATCCGTCATCGGATCCGCCGTCGCCGCGGCCGCCGCGCGCTTCTTCCCGTTCGCCGAGATCGTCGAGGCGCATCGCGACACGAAGGTCGACTCGCCGAGCGGCACCGCCGTGCGCACGGCCGAGCTGATCGCGGCCTCGCGCGACGAGCCCGTCTCGGCGCCGTACGCCGACCAGCCCGCGCGCGGCCAGGGCGTCGCGGGCGTGCCGGTCCACTCGCTGCGCCGCCCCGGCGTGGTCGCGCACCAGCAGGCGATCCTGTCGGGCCCCGGCGAGACGCTGTCGATCGTGCACGACACGTCCGACCCCGCGGCCGCCTACGCGCCGGGGATTCGGCTCGCGCTCGCGGGCGCGGTCGAGGCGCGCGGCGTCACGGTCGGCCTCGAGCACTTCCTCGACCTCGGCTTCGGCGCGCGCTGATGGGCACACGCATCGGCGTCGTCGTCATGGCGGCGGTGTTCGCGCTGTACATCTGGCTGCTGGGCGGCCGCGCGGTCGCGCTCGTTGCCGCGGGCATCGATCAGGGCGAGCCCGTCGCGCTCATCATGGGCATCGCGATGATCGTCTTCCCGCTGCTCGGACTGTGGGCGCTCGGGCGCGAGCTGTGGTTCGGCTGGCGAGCCGACCGCCTCGCGCGCACGCTCGAGCAGGAGGGCGGCATGCCCGAGGAACAGGTCGAGCTGCG
>JAJUIM010000200.1 GCA_029267645.1 Microbacterium sp. | reverse complement strand
GCGGATCCCGCGCACCCCGCGAGGGCGAGCGCACCGATGCCGGCGACGGCGAGGGGAACGAGGCGTCGTGTGGTGGTGTTCATGCGATCCATCTCCTTCGATGGGTAGGTGGCTGTGTCAGGCGCCCGCGCGAACGGACGCTGACCCGGATCCGCGCCGCGAGGCGTGCCAGGGGATGAGGAAGCGCTCGGCGATCTGGATGATCGCGAACAGGAGGACGCCCATGAGCGACATGATGATGAGCGCCGCGAAGAGCATGGCCGTGTCGAGGTTGCCGTTGGCCTGCAGGATGACGTAGCCGAGGCCCTCGTTCGCGCCGACGAACTCGCCGACCACGGCGCCCGTGACGGCGAGCGTCGCGGCGACCTTGAGGCCGCTCAGCAGCTCGGGAAGGGCCGCGGGCAGGCGCACCTTGAGGAACGTCTTGATGCGGCCGGCGCCCATGGTCGAGGTGAGCTGCAGGATCTCGGGGTCGATCGACCTCAGGCCCGACAGCGCCGAGATGACGACGGGAAAGAACGCCATGAGCACGGCCACGAGGATCTTGGGGCCGGCGCCGAAGCCCAGCCACACGATGAACAGCGGCGCGATCGCGATCTTCGGGATGACCTGGGCGAAGAGGATGATCGGGTAGAACGTCTTCTCGAGCCCGCTCGAGTAGACCATGACGACCGCGACGAGCACGCCGATGACGACGGCGATCACGAAGCCGATGACGGTCTCGTACGTCGTGACCCACGTGTGGTCCAGGAGGTAGGGGGCGTTGTCGGCGAACGCCGCCCAGGTGTCGCTCGGCGACGGGAGGATGTACGGCGCGACGGCGCCCGACTCGGTGGAGATCCACCAGGCGACCACGACGATCGCGAGGAACACGATCGGGTGCCAGCTGTTCGCCCACCAGCGGAGGAACGCGGGCGTGCGGTTCGCGCGTCGTGCGGCGGCGGTGGCGATCGTCTCGGTCGCGCCCGCGGCGTGCGAGGTCTGAGTGCTCATCGATGCTCCACATCGTCGTGAAGGCGGATCCGCGGCGGTGCGGAACCGGGCTGGGAAAACGCTATCCCAGTGCGTTGATGTAACCACCCGGGATCGGGATCTGTCAAGACGGCGCGGCGGAGGTGAGCCGCCGCGCCGCCTCGATCGCTCAGCGCGTGAGGGCGTAGAGCACGCCGCCGCGGATCTCCGTCTTCGCCTCGTCGCCGTTCACGGTGACGGCGTCGAAGGATCCGTGGATCCCGTCGGCGGCGATCAGCGCGATCCGCTTCGGGGCGCCGGGGAGGTCGGGCGTCGTGACGTCGAGGGATCCGCCCACGACGGCCGTGCCCACGATCTCGAGCGCGGGCGTCTTGCCGGCGCCGCCGCGGCCCTTCGCGCCCTTGCCGTCGGTCGCGGCCGTGAGCGAGAGCGTGCCGTCCTCGCCCTGCCAGAAGTCGCCCGCGATGCGCACGGGCCCGTCCGCGACGGTCTCGGCGAGCGTGCCGGCGACGTTGCGCACGGTGCCGGATCCGAACGCCGTCGCGCTCGCCGCCGTGAGCGATCCCTCGACGAGCTTCGTGTCGCCCTCGTAGGCGTTGTCGCCCTCGAGCGTGAGGGATCCCGTGCCCGCCTTCGTCAGGCCGCCGTCGCCGTCGATATCGTTCTTCCAGGCGTCGGCAGCGCCGAAGCCGCCCTCGGCCGCGTCCATCGTCACGACGACGTCGTCGTCGAACGCGCCGTAGCCGTTCGCTGCGGCGAGGAGGTTGATGCGGCCCCAGCCCTCGGCGTCGTCGTTCACCGGGTAGCCCGACTCGAGGCCCGTCGAGTGGATGACGCCGCGGCGCTGCTCGTCGTCGAGGTAGGGCAGGCGCGACTCGAGGAGCGCCTCGGCGCCCTTCGGTACGCGCATCTCGACGTTCGGGTCGCCGATCTGGTCGAAGCCGAACGTCATGTAGTCGGTGTACGCCTCGAGGGCGGCGTCGTAGTCGACCTCGTCGGCCTCGATGTCCTGCTCGGCGAGCCACGTCTGCGCGTCGTCGAGCGCCTCGTTCTTCGTGCTGTCGAGCGCGGGGTCGTTGAGCGCCGCGGCCGTGATGGCGGTCGAGAGGATCCGCCCGCCCATGACGTCGAGCGGCGAGTGCATGCCGACCTCGATGCGCGACGTGCCGATCTCGGCGGCCTTCAGCATGAGCTGGTCGAACTGCTGCGGGAAGGCGTAGGCGAGGCCCGTCGCGGCCATGTTGCCGGCGCTCGTGTGCCCCGAGGGGTAGCCGCCGTCGTTCGCGGCCTCCGACTCGGGCTTCTTCAGCGGCTCGGCCCACGGTGCGACGTCGACCTCGTCGCTCCAGCGGAAGGGGCGCGGGTACTGGTAGTAACTCTTCGAGGGGTTCGAGCTCGCGGCGTGCCCGCGGATCGCCTCGACGAGCGAGACCGTCGATCCGAGCGGGCCCGTCTGGTCGGCCCACACGCCGTTGTCGTTGCCCTCGTCGTCGAACTTCGTCGTGAGGGCCGCGTCGGGCGCCTCGTCGGGGATCGTCGTGCCGAGGTTCACGGCCTCCGCGTATGCGTCGGCGTACGCGCCGAGGCCCTCGGACGCCGTGTAGTTCTGGTTGCGGCGGTCGATGACGTACGCCCGCTCCTGCTCGGCGTCGGTCGCGCCGTTCGAGATCTCGATCGACTGCTCGATGTTGTCGGCGAGCACCTCGGGGTTCTCCTGCGTGCCGCTGTTCCACTCCTCGCCGGGCGTCCAGAGGTCGTGCATGCGCCACAGCACGCCGATCGCGGCGTTCTCGCTCGGCGCGACGTCGGCCTGGTTCGTGTCCCACTCGTCGACGAAGTAGCCGTAGGCGCCGGGGTGGGCGGCGAGCGGCGAGTCGTCGGTGGGGCGCGGCGACTCGCCGGCGGCATCGGCCGAGGCGGCCGTCGGGCTCAGGGCGACGACGGCGGCGAGGGCGACGGCGGGCACTGCGCACGCGCGGCGGAAGGACGAGATCGGCATGGTCGGGGCCTTTCGGTCGGGGGCGCGGCGGGCTGTCCCACCCGCGCGCCGACCGTATGAGGCATCGGTGAACCGCCTGTGAACGACACGTGACGCCCCTCAGGTGCGCGGCGGCGTGCTGTCGCGCACGATGACCTCGACGGGGAGGGGGCCCGGATCCTCCCAGCCGTCGGCCGTGATCGCCGCGACGGCGAGGCGCCCGAGGTCCTCGAGCGGCGCGTGCGCGGTCGTGAGCGACGGCACGATGTCGCGGCCCGTCTCGATGTCGCCAAAGCCCGCGATCGCGATGTCGGCTCCGACCGTGCGGCCCGCGTCGCGCACGGCCGACATGGCGCCGAACGCCATGACGTCGGAGATGCCGAAGACGACCGTGCCCGGCGCGACGCCGCGCGACAGCGCGGCCGATAGCAGGTCGTACCCCGCGTCGCGCGTGAGGGTGCCGCGCAGGATCTGCGGCGCGGATCCGCCCCCTGCCGTGAACCCCTCGACGAAGCCCGAGACGCGGTCGTCGCTCGTGACGAGGCCCTCGGCGGCCGCGAGCACGAGCGCGTCGCGGTAGCCGAGGCCCGCGAGCGTCGCGCCGAGCTCGCGCGTGCCGCCCGAGTTGTCGATGCCGACCGTGCGCGACGTGACGCCCTCCGCAGACGCGCCGAGGGTGACGATGCGGGCGCCCGACTGCTCGATCGACGCGAGCGCCTTCGTGAGCGTGGGTGCCTGTGCGACGTGCGCGCGCGACGCCGCGAGGATGATGCCTCGCGGCCGCTGCCCGCGCAGCGAGCGGACGAGGCGCGCCTCGCGTTCGGGCGATCGCTCGGTGATGCCGATCGTCAGGACGAGGTTCTCCTCCTCGGCCGCGTGTGCGACGCCTGCGGCGACCTCCGAGAAGTACGAGTCGGCGATGTTCGCGACGAGCAGCGCGATCGTGGCGGACGTGCCGCGGGCGGTCGCCTGCGCGGACAGGTTCGCCGAGTAGCCGAGTTTGTCGGCCGCGGCCTCGACGCGCTCGCGATACGAATCGGCGACCTTGCGCGTGGATCCGTTGAGCACGCGCGACGCGGTGGCCAGCGAGACGCCCGCCTCCCGCGCGACGTCATGGAGCGTGGCGGCTCGCGTTGCGGGCGACTTGGTCATGCCTGCGAGTCTGCCAGATGGGGG
>JAJUIM010000145.1 GCA_029267645.1 Microbacterium sp. | reverse complement strand
GCAGGATCGCCTGAACCCCTCGCTCGAGCTCGACGGCCTGCTCGCGACGATGTACGACGCGCGCACGCTGCACTCGCGCGAGGTGCTCGAGCGCATCGTCGAGACGTTCGGCGACAAGGTGTTCGAGACCGTGATCGGCCGCACCGTGAAGTTCCCCGACGCCTCGGTGTCGGGCGTGCCGATCATCGAGTACGCCCCGCAGCACGACGCCGCGCAGGCCTACCTGCGCCTCGCGCGCGAGCTCGTGCAGCGCGGCGTCGTCGCCTGACGTCATGAGCGCGGATCCCTCGCTCACATCGGGGGAGGAGGCGGCCCCCGAGTCGGGCTTCCGCGTGTCGCTCGCGAACTTCGACGGGCCGTTCGACCTGCTGCTGACGCTCATCTCGAAGCGCGAGCTCGACATCACCGAGGTCGCGCTGTCGGCCGTGACCGACGAGTTCATCGCCTACCTCGCCGACCTCGGGCCCCAGGAGGACCTCGACGAGGCGAGCGAGTTCCTCGTCGTCGCCGCGACGCTGCTCGACATGAAGGTCGCGGGGCTGCTGCCGCAGGGCGAGCTCGTCGACGCCGAGGCCGTGGCGCTGCTCGAGGCCCGCGACCTGCTCTTCGCGCGCTTGCTGCAGTACCGCGCGTTCAAGGAGGTCTCGACGTGGTTCGCGGGCAACATCGCCCGCGAGGACGGGCGCCACGCGCGTGCCGTGCCGCTGGATCCTAAGTACCGCGCGACGACCCCCGAGCTGCGCTGGACGCTGTCGCTCGACGACTTCGCGGCGCTCGCGACGCTCGCCTTCGCGCCGCGCGAGATCCCCACCGTCGGGCTCGACCATCTGCACGCGCCGCAGGTGTCGATCCGCGAGCAGGCCGCGATCGTCGTGTCGAGCCTGCGCACGCACGGCGCGCTCACGTTCCGCGAGCTCGTCGCGGGCGCCGACGCGAAGGGCGTCGTCGTCGCGCGCTTCATCTCGATTCTCGAGCTGTACCGGCACGCGGCCGTGTCGTTCGAGCAGCTCGAGCCGCTCGGCGAGCTGACGGTGCGATGGACGGCCGAGACGTGGACCGACGAGACCCTCGCGATGCTGGGAGCCGACTATGACAGCTGACGACACCGACCTGCGCCGTCGCCTCGAGGCGATGCTCATCGTCGCCGACGAGCCGCTGAGCGTCGTGAACCTCGCGACGGCCGTCGGATCCCCCGTCCGTCCCGTGCGCGCGGCGCTCGCCGCGCTGAAGGCCGATTACGACGGCGAGGCGGAGGGGCCGCAGCGCGGCTTCGAGCTGCGGGAGGTCGCGAGCGGCTGGCGCATCTACGTGCGCGAGGAGCTGGATCCCGTCGTCACGGAGTTCATCGGCAGCCAGGCGCCCGCGCGCCTGTCGCAGGCGGCGCTCGAGACGCTCGCCGTCATCGCCTACAAGCAGCCCGTCACGCGCTCGCAGGTGGCGCAGATCCGCGCCGTCAACGTCGATTCGGTCGTGCGCACGCTGCTCGGGCGCGGGCTCATCACCGAGCTGCACGCCGACCCCGAGACGGGCGCCATGCACTACGGGACGACCGACCTGCTGCTCGAGAAGCTCGGCATCAACTCGATCGACGAGCTGCCGCCCATCTCGCCGCTGCTCGACGACGGATCCGACGGCTTCGAGGGCATCGACGGCATCTCCTGAGCCGCGGCATTCTGCGGTCGGTCAGGCCGGATCCGTCATGATAGAGGGATGCCCGAGACCCCACAGAATCCTGCCGCCGAGGGCGTGCGCCTGCAGAAGGTGCTCGCGGCCGCCGGTGTCGCGTCGCGCCGCGCGTCGGAGAACCTGATCGTCGAGGGGCGCGTGCGGGTGAACGGATCGGTCGTGACCGAGCTCGGCACGCGCATCGACCCCGAGCACGACCTCGTCGACGTCGACGGGCAGGCCGTGCAGCTCGACACGACGAAGCGCTACGTCGTGCTCAACAAGCCGCGCGGCGTCGTGAGCACCATGAAGGACGACAAGGGGCGTCGCGACCTGCGCGAGTTCGCGCGGGAGTGGGACGAGCGCCTCTACAACGTGGGGCGGCTCGACACCGATACCTCGGGCCTGCTCGTGCTGACGAACGACGGCGAGCTCGCGAACGTGCTCGCGCACCCGCGGTTCGGCGTGACGAAGGTCTACATCGCGAAGGTGCGCGGCCAGGTGTCGGCGCAGACCGTCGCGCAGCTCACGCGCGGCGTCGAGCTCGAGGACGGGCCGATCGCTGCCGACAAGGCGCGCGTGCTCGACTCGTCGCGCGGATCGAGCCTCGTCGAGCTCACGCTGCACTCGGGGCGCAACCGGATCGTGCGCCGCATGATGGCGAAGGTCGGTCATCCCGTCACCGAGCTCGTGCGGCGCCAGCTCGGGCCGCTGCACCTCGGCACGCTCGCCTCGGGCGCCGCCCGCGAACTGGATAAGGTGGAGCGCGGCGCGCTGCTGACCCTCGCGCGCCAGGCCGCGCTCGACGAGCCGCAGGAGGAGACGCCGTGACCGCCGAGACCGCTGCGCGCGACGTCCTCGTTCCGGGGCGCCGCGCGCGCGTGCACGGATCCGTGCGCGTCGTGGGCGCGGGGCTGCTCGGCTCGAGCATCGGCCACGCGCTGCGCCAGCAGGGCGTCGACGTCGCGCTCGCCGACACGTCGCCCGCGCAGCTGCGCCTCGCGGTCGATTACGGCGCCGGCCGCGCCGCCGCCGACGGCGACGACCCCGCCCTCGTCGTCGTGTGCACGCCGCCCGACGTCGTCGCCGACACGATCGCGGCCGAGCTCGAGCGGTTCCCGCGCGCGGTCGTGACCGACGTCGCCTCGGTCAAGCTCGAGCCGCTGCGCGCGCTGCGCGAGCGCGGTATCGACCTCACGAACTACATCGGGTCGCACCCCATGGCGGGCCGCGAGCGCGGGGGAGCGATCTCGGCGCGCGCCGACCTCTTCGTGGGGCGGCCCTGGGTCATCTGCCGCGACGGCGAGACCCCGCCCGAGGCGCTCGCGCTCGTCGAGGACCTCGCGCTCGACCTGGGCGCCGTCCCTGTCGAGATGACGCCCGAGGAGCACGACCGCTCGGTCGCCCTCGTCTCGCACGTGCCGCAGGTCATCGCCTCGCTCCTCGCGGCGCGGTTCGCCGATGCCCCCGAGCTGTCGCTGAGCCTCGCGGGGCAGGGCGTGCGCGACACGACGCGCATCGCGCACTCGGCCCCCGAACTGTGGGTGCAGATCCTCGCGGCCAACGCCGATCCTGTGGTCGAGCAGCTCGACCTCATCGCGGCCGACCTCGCGCGCGTCGCCGACGCGCTGCGCCGCCCCGACGCGTCGGGCGCTCGCCGCACGACGGCCGACGCGATCCGCCAGGGCAACGAGGGCGTCGAGCGCCTGCCGGGCAAGCACGGCCAGCGCCGCCGCTTCGAGACCTTCGTCGTCATGGTGGACGACGTGTCGGGCCAGCTCGGCCGCCTCTTCGGTGACCTCGGCGAGCTGGGCATCAATGTCGAAGACTTCCGGCTGGAGCACTCTCCGGGTGCCCAGCTCGGACTCGCCGAGATCTCCGTGGATCCGGCGATCATGCGTGCCGCCGTCGACGGGATCTCGTCGCGCGGGTGGCGGATTGCGGGGACGAGTGACTGAGACCTTCTTCGTCGGCATCGACGGGCCTGCTGGCTCGGGCAAGTCGAGCGTGTCGAAAGAGGCCGCGCGCCGGCTCGGCTTCGGCTACCTCGACACGGGCGCCGTGTACCGCGCGCTCGCGTGGCACGTGCTCGAGACGGGCGGCACGACCGATGACGAGGCGGTCGTGGAAGCCGCCTTCGACACGTTCGAGCCGTCGATCGGGCTGGATCCGGATGAGCGCGCCGTGCGGGTCGGCGACGTCGACGTGACGGACGCGATCCGCACGCCCGAGACGACCGCCGCGGTCGCCGGCGTCGCGCGCGCCCGTCGCGTGCGCGAGCGCATCAACGAGCTGTTCCGCCGCATCGTGTCGGAGGCGCCGCAGGACGGCGTCATCGTCGAGGGCCGCGACATCACGACGGTCGTCGCGCCCGACGCCCCCGTGCGGATCCTGCTGACCGCCCACCCCGAGGTGCGCGCCGCGCGGCGGAGCGCCGAGATGGGGGCTGCGGACGTCGCGAAGGTCGCCGAGGCGATGCGGCAGCGCGACGCGTCCGACAGCACCGTCGTCGACTTCCTCAACGCCGCAGACGGCGTGACGGCGATCGACACGACACACTTGGATTTCGACCAGTCCGTCGACGCCGTGCTCGCGGTGATCGGCGAACGACGAGAGGATGGCCGCGATGGCCGCTGATTACGACGACGACTACGAGGCGTCGGACAACCTCGCGGAGCGCCTGGATGAGCTCGATGAGAGCCTCATCGAGGCGCGCGCCGAGGCGCTGCGCCAGAGCCTCGCCGACTACGACCTCGACGAGGAGGACGCGGAGCTGCTCGAGGGCATCCGCGTCGACGAGCACGGCAACGAGTACCTGCCGGCGCTGCCCGTCGTGGCGATCGTCGGCCGGCCGAACGTCGGCAAGTCGCAGCTCGTCAACCGGATCCTCGGCCGCCGCGAGGCCGTCGTCGAGGACACCCCGGGCGTCACGCGCGACCGCGTGACGTACAAGGCCGAGTGGCTCGACCGCCGCTTCTCGCTCGTCGACACGGGCGGGTGGGAGCCCGACGCGAAGGGCATCGACAAGTCGGTCGCGGCGCAGAGCGAGATCGCGATCGACCTCGCCGACGTGATTCTCTTCGTCGTCGACGCGCGCGTGGGCGCCACGTCGACCGACGAGCACGTCGTGCGTCTGCTGCGCAAGACGACGAAGCCCGTGTTCCTCGTCGCGAACAAGATCGACGACGCGTCGCACGAGGTCGAGGCCGCGGCGCTCTGGAACCTTGGTCTCGGCGAGCCGCACCCCGTCTCGGCGATCCACGGCCGCGGCGTCGCCGACCTGCTCGACGAGGTCATGGCGAAGACGCCGAAGGTGTCGGCCGTCGCGAAGCACGAGATCGGCGGGCCGCGCCGCGTCGCGATCCTCGGCCGGCCGAACGTCGGCAAGTCGTCGCTGCTGAACAAGGCGGCGGGCGAGGAGCGCGTTGTCGTCAACGACCTCGCGGGCACGACGCGCGACCCGGTCGACGAGGTCGTCGAGCTCGGCGGCAAGCTGTGGACGCTCGTCGACACGGCGGGCATCAGGCGCCGCGTGCACATGCACCAGGGCGCCGACTTCTACGCGAGCCTGCGTACGTCGACCGCGCTCGAGAAAGCCGAGGTCGCGGTCGTCGTGCTCGACGTGACCGAGCCCATCAGCGAGCAGGACGTGCGCATCATCGAGCTCGTGCTCGAGTCGGGCCGCGCGCTCGTGCTGGCCTTCAACAAGTGGGACATGCTCGACGACCCCGAGATGGAGGCCAAGGAGCGCCGCCGCTTCCTCGAGCG
>JAJUIM010000105.1 GCA_029267645.1 Microbacterium sp. | reverse complement strand
TGGGAGGACCGATGCAGACCCGAAACCCCGACCATCGACGACCCGCCGCGGAGCCGACGTCATGAGCATCTTCGCCCGCGTCGTCGGGGCCCCGTACTCCTCGGCCTGGCGGCACAGACCGTCTCGGGCACCACGCGAGCCACCGGCTCGGCCGCGCTCGCAATCGAGCTGAGCTTCGTCGGCGCACTCGCCGTGTGGATCGCACTCGAACTATTCCTCGGTGGGCCGACGCGCCGGCACATGCCACTCGACAGGACGTGGCCGCGCGATGCCGCGATCGGACTCGTGGTGCTCGTCGGCGCGATCGTCGCACTGAGCGCCTTCCAGCCGGTCTCGGGCTACGAACAGTGGTACCTCGACGCGCTCGCGGCCGTCGTACCGCTCGGTGCGCCGACCATCGCGGCGCTGTGGGCAAGACGGCGCCGGTCGCGCTTCGTACGGTGGGAGGTCTGGTCGGCGGTCGTCCCGTTCGAGGACATCGACGACGACAAGGAGCGCCCAGTCGTCGTCATCGGCGCGGCACCCGGCGCCTCACGCTCGCGCCGCGCCCTCGCGCCTCGCGCGCGGCCGCGTCGAGCCCGAGGACCGCGCGAAGATCGAGCGTGCGCTCGAGCAGTCGGGCCTCGCCGAGCGGATTCGCCTCGCGACGGCCGGCGAGATCGCGCCGAAGGAGGTGTCCCCGCTCTCCGCGCGGTGACGGATCCGCTCAGCCAGTGCGGCGCTCGCCGCCCGGCCCGCGACGCCGCGGCGTCCGCGCAAGCTGCGCGGGCGGCGCGGCCTCGTCGAGTGCCGTGAGCATCGCGACGGGATCCATGCCGAGCTGCTGCGAGATGTGCTCGATCGTCTCGAGGCTGCTGTTGCGCTCGCCGCGCTCGAGGGCAGCGGCGTAGGTGCGGTGCACGCCGAGCATCTCGGCGAACTGCTCCTGCGACATGCCCATCATGCGGCGCACCCGCCGCAGGTTCGCGCCGAAGCGCTGGTTGAGGATGCTGCGCCGTGGTGCCACTCACTCAACACTGAGCACACGATACACATCCGTCGACAGACTTATATGTATCAGCGCCGTGCCGCCGCCCGCTAGCGTGGTGCGGGTGATCGAACCGAGCATCATCTTCGGGTATCTCGTCATCGGCGCCCTGCTCGTGCTCGTCGGCCTCGTGATCATCGCGATCGCCAAGCCCGTGCAGCGGCACCTGCCGAAGGCGCAGGTGCCCTCGTTCGCGCCGCCCGAGGGCGATGTGGTCACGCACGGGCTCGCGGTGCGCGCGGACCGGCACGTGCTCGCCGCCGCCCTCGTCTCGCTCGCCGTCGCGCGGAAGATCCGTGTGCTCGCGCCGCGCGGGCGCCGCGGCCCCGTTGCGATCGAGGTGCTCGCCGGCACCGGCTTCTCCCCCGACGAGCGCTTCCTGCTGCAGGCGTTCCGGCCCATGCATTTCACACCACGCCAGGAGCGCCGATACCTGCAGGCGCTCGCGGAGATCGGCATCCACGTCGACACTGTGGCAGACGCGCCCGAGATGCTCTTCCTGCGGGGCCGCGGATCGTTCCGGCGCCACAGGCGCAGGGAACTGCGGCGGTTCTTCGACGCGGCGCGCGATCGCATGCACGCGGAGGGGCTCTCGAAGAAGCGGCCGAACAGCGTGCACCTGTACCTGCTGTCGCTGCTGTTCCTCGCGACGGCCGCGATCGGGCTCGTGCTGATCCTCGGCGCATTCGTCAACGGCGACTGGCTGGGCGCGATCCCCGTCGCGCTCGACGTCATCGCCGTGTTCTGGGTGCTGACGCTCTCGCCGCCGCCGTTCCTGCGGTTCACCGACCGGGGCCGCGAGCTGCGCCGCGAGCTGTCGGGGCTGCGCGACTACATGCGCCTCGCGGAGCAGGAGCGCCTGCGCGTGCTGGAGTCGGTCGCGGGGGCCCTGCGGGCGCCCGCAGGCGACCCGACGCCGGGCGGCGTCGCGCTCGGCCTGCGCCCGCGCGAAGCGGCGGATCCCGTCGCGCAGGCGGGCCTCGACCGCATCGTGCTGCTCGAGCGGCTGCTGCCGTACGCGATCCTCTTCCGCCAGGAGCGCTCGTGGCAGCGCGAGTTCGAGCACCTCGGCGGGGCCGCCGACCTGTCGCACAACATGCGGGTGCTCGGATCGACGCTCGACGGCATCATGACCATGCTCGACGTGCTCCTGACGATCGCGCAGATCGTGCGCGGCATCGGCCTGGTGCTGTCGCTGTTCGGCCGCGCGAACTGACGTCCGTGCCGAGTTCCTCCGGCCCTCGCACACGCTGAATCCAACGGCTAGAGTCGGCCCTGCATCCGTCGGACCGCGGAAAGGACCCTCACGTGAGCGCTGCCTCGCCCGTCACGATCGCCGTCACCGGCGCTGCCGGTCAGATCTGCTACAGCCTGCTCTTCCGAATCGCGAGCGGCGACCTGCTGAGCAACGTGCCCGTGAGGCTCCGCCTCCTTGAGATCGCTCCCGCCCTGCCCGCCCTGGAAGGCGTGGTGATGGAGCTCGATGACTGCGCCTTCCCGAATCTTGTGGATGTCGAAATCGGAGACGACCCTCGACACGTGTTCGACGGCGCAAATCTGGCGATGCTCGTCGGCGCGATGCCGCGCAAAGCGGGCATGGAACGCGCCGACCTGCTGAGTGCCAACGGGACGATCTTCACCGAACAGGGCCGAGCGCTCAATGAGGTCGCCGCCGACGACATCAAGGTGGTCGTCACGGGCAATCCGGCGAACACGAATGCGCTGATCGCCCAGCAGAACGCTCCCGACATCCCGAGCCGCCGATTCACCGCTCTCACCCGCCTGGATCACAATCGCGCCATCTCGCAGCTCGCTGCGCGGGTGAAACGCCCAGCGACGGACATCGCGCGGATGACCATCTGGGGAAACCACTCAGCGACCCAATACCCCGACGTGTTCCATGCCACGGTCGGCGGCGAGCGCGCGGTCGACTTCGTCGGCGATCACGCATGGATCGAGGACACCTTCATCCCCACCGTGGCGAACCGCGGCGCGGCCATCATCGAGGCGCGTGGCGTGTCCTCGGCTGCCTCGGCCGCGAACGCCACGATCGAGCACATGCGCGACTGGGTGACGGGCACTCCGGAGAACGACTGGGTCTCCATGGCCGTGCCTTCTGACGGATCCTATGGCGTCGCCGAAGGCCTCATCTCGTCGTTCCCCTGCACGGTCGACGACACCGGCGAGTACGCGATCGTGGACGGCCTCGAGCTCAATGACTTCTCCCGCAGGAGGATCGATGCGTCGGCGACCGAGCTCATCGGCGAACGCGAGACGGTGAGGGATCTCGGGCTGATCTGACGCACAGGTTCGCTCCGTCGCGCACCGACCTCAGGCGTGTCCTCACGCGTCTGTCGGCTCCCCTTCGCGGCGGCGGCCGGGCACGACGACGTAGTCGCTGTGTTTGGCGACCATGCCGTCGCCGGCCGTACGTCCCTGTAGGCGCCGCCAGATCCAAGGCAGGGCGTGGCGCGTGAGCCACGGGCCCGCGGCCTCGTCGTCGGTGTGCAGCGCGTCATCGAGGTCGCCCAGGGCGACCGCGTCGGGCACGCCCAGCACCTCAGCCGCGCGGTACGACAGCAGGCGGTGGCCGCGCGAAGCGAGGTGCACCTTGTCCTCCGCGAACATCGACACGTCGCTCAGCTCGGGCAGCGCCTCGACGTCGACGAGGTAGGCGCCCGTCTCGCGCGCGATGCGCCGCAGCTCGTCGGCGAAGCGGGCGAAACGGCCCGCGAGCACGCGAACGGCGCGGCGCCTCGGCAGGAAGGGCGTGACGAGCAGCACGTCGGCGCCCGTCTCGCGCAGCGCGCGCACCTGGCGCTCCATCTCGCGACCGAGGCGCACGGGATCCGCGACGTGCGTGACGAGGTCGTTGGACCCCATGAACACGGCCACGAGGTCGGGCTTCAGCTCGAGCGCCGCGGGCACCTGCTCGGCCGCGAGATCGCGCACTCGCCTGCTGCGCACCGCGAGGTTGGCGTAGAGGAAGTCGGCGCCCGCGCGCTCGGCCAGCATGGTCGCGAGGCGGTCGGCCCAGCCCCGGTACTGCCCGTCGAGCATGCGCGACGTATCGCACAGCCCCTCCGTCAGCGAGTCGCCGAGCGCGACGAACCGCCGCCACCGCGGCGCCGCGGCCGGGGCGATGGGCGCGACCGGCCGCGTGTGCGCACGCACGACGAGGCTCGCGTCGAACGAGCGCAGCCGCTGCGCCTCGCGGTAGTGGCCGACGAGCTGCTCCGTGAGCGCGCGCCACGTGCGCGACCGCACGCTCTGCCGCGCCGCCTGTCCGAACGCCGCGCGCTTGGCCTCGTCGCCCAGCAAGTCGACGACGCGGGCGCGCATGTCGTCGAGGTCGCCCGGCGTGTAGAGCCACCCGTCGATCGAGTTGCGCACGAGGTCGACGGGACCTCCGGATCCCGTCGCGACGACCGGAACGCCGCTCGAGAGCGCCTCCTGCACCGTCTGACAGAACGTCTCCGACTCCCCCGGGTGCACGAACACGTCGAAGCTCGCGACCGCGCGGCCGAGGTCGTCGCCGCCGAGGAAGCCCGCGAACACGGCACCCGGCAGCTCTCGCTCGAGCCGCGCGCGCTCCGGCCCGTCGCCCACGATCACGAGGCGCGCGCCCTCGATGTCGGCGAGCGCTCGCAGGTCCTCGACCTGCTTCTCTGGCGCGAGGCGGCCGACGTATCCGATGATCCGCTCCCCCGGCGCGACGCGCGCCCGCCACGCGTCGTCGCGGCGTTCCGGGGCGAAGCGGTCGGCGTCGACGCCTCGGCCCCATCGCCAGAGCCTGTCGACCTCGAGCGCCGACAGCTGGCGCTCGGCGGCAGTCGACGGCACGAGCGACATCGTCGCGCGGCGGTGCAGGCGCGCGATGTGGCCCTCCGCGAGCGCCGCGACGGCCGCGACGCCGTACCGCGCCGTGTAGGCGATGACGTCGGTCTGATACACGGCGACGGTCGGCAGCCCCAGGCCGTCGGCCGCGACGAGCGCCTGCCACCCGAGCACGGCGGGCGAGGCGAGGTGCACGACGTCGGGGCAGAAGCCCTGCAGGATGCGCCGCAGCTGCGGCACGGGCGCGAGCGCGACGCGCACGTCGGGGTAGCTCGGCAGCGGCACGGAGGTGAGGAACGTCGTCTCGGCCTCGACGCCGACGCCCGCGACGTCGTCGCCCTGGCCGGGCGAGCGCGGCGCGACGACGAGCGTCTCGTGCCCGAGCTCCCGCAGGTGGCGCACCACCTGGAGCACGGAGTTCGTGACGCCGTTCATGTGCGGCAGGTAGGACTCGGCGACGATCGCGATCCTCATGCCGCCAGGATGACGCGGCCCAGCCGCGATCTCACGCGCGCGCGGGAGCGTTCCCCAGAAATTCACGAACGGTCGGCGGGCGTTCAGGATCCGGCGCCCGCCGTTCACCGGCCGTTCGCCGCGGCATCACACGCGCATGGCCGCGCGCAGGTCGCCGTCGTGGGCAGCCGAGACGCCGCGGCGAATGAGCTCGGGCACGACCTCGGCGGCGAACAGCTCGACCGCCTCCCACGATCCGAACGGCAGCGCGAGCACGCCCTCTGCGGCGCCCGCGGCGATGCGACGCTCGATCGCGTCGGCCGCATCGCGCGGCGTGCCGACGACGGTCCAGTGCGCCGCGCCGCCCGGCGCGCTCATGGCGCGGGCGTACCGCTCCTCGGCCTCCTCGCGCGTGCCCGCGAGGCACGCCACGAGGCCGGGGAGCACACGCGGCGCGCGCCGTCCGACGCGGCTCGCGCGCTCGGCGAGGTCGACGGCGAGGCGGATCCCGTCGTCATCCTCCGCCGTCATGGCGAAGACTGCGTCGGCGTGCGCGGCGGCGAGGTCGCGCGATGCGGGCGAGCCGCCCGCGTGCAGGAGCGGCATCGGCTCGTCGACGTAGGCCGGCACCGTGAGCGGACCTGCGACCTCGAAGCGGCCGGCCGGCTCGATCGGCGCGACGGCGCCCGGATCCGCGAAGACGCCGCCCGCGCGCTCGATGCGCACGGCGCGCGCGGGGTAGCTCGCGTGCAGCCGGCGCACGACCTCGATCATGTCCGCCGCGTCGCGGTAGCGCTCCTTGCTCGTGCGCTCGGGCCCCGGGAAGTTCTCGGCGCCGCCGAGCGAGGTCACGGCGTTCCAGCCCGCGCGGCCGCGCGACAGCTGGTCGAGCGACTGCAGCTCGCGCGCGACGAGATACGGCGGCGCGTAGGTCGCCGAGTAGGTGGGGATGAGTCCGATGCGCGACGTCTCGCGCGCGACGGCGGCCATGAGCACGGTCGCGTCGGGCCCCGTCTGCCCCGGCCAGTCGGCGAGCGTCGCGGGGTTCATGCTCAGGCGATCCGGCTTGAACGCGACGTGTGCGCCCGCCTCGTCGGCGAGCGCGGCCGCGGCGATGAGCGCCTCGCCCGACGCGAGGTCCTCCGCCCGGCTGCCCGGATCGCGCCACGCGTCGCCGCGCAGCCACGTGGGCGAGAGGGACAGCCCGATGACGGGCGGGCGGTCAGGCGTCATGGTCGCGGAGCTCCTTGCGGCTGGCGATCGGCACGACGAGCGGCGTGCCGAACACGGGATCGGGGATGACGCGCGCGTCGAGCGCGAAGACGTCGGCGAGCAGCTGCTCGGTGAGGATCTCGGACGGCCGCCCGCGCGCCGCGATCGCCCCGTCCCGCATGACGACGAGGTGATCGGCGAAGCGCGCG
>JAJUIM010000407.1 GCA_029267645.1 Microbacterium sp. | reverse complement strand
GTGCGCTGCCGCGTCGGCGGCCGCAGCACGAGGCGCGCCGCGATGAGCGCGATCACGAGCCCCGTCGCGTCGGTCAGCGAGTGCACGGCGTCGACGAGGATCGCGAGGCTGCCCGTCGCCGCCGCTCCGATGAGCTGCGCCGCGACGATCCCCACGACGAGCGCGAGGGCGATCGCGATGCGGCGCGCGGATCCTGCGTCCTGCGCCGACGCGTGCTCGTGATGCGCTCCCACGATTCCTCCCATCGCTCACCATCGATGATATCGCTTCAGGACGGGATCACAAAAGCCGCTAGGCTCGCCGCATGGGCCTTCGATGGGGAATCCTCGCGACCGGCGGGATCGCACACACGTTCACGCGGGACCTCCGCACGGCAGGGCTCGAGGTCGCCGCGGTCGGCTCGAGGTCGATCGAGGGCGCCGAGCGCTTCGCGACCGAGTTCGAGATCCCCCGCGCGCACGGCTCCTACGATGCCCTCGTGGGCGACCCCGGCGTCGACATCGTCTACGTCGCGACGCCGCACACGGCGCACGCCGAGAACGCGATCCGCGCCCTCGAGGCCGGCAAGCACGTGCTCGTCGAGAAGCCCTTCGCGCTGACCCGCGCCGAGGCCGAGCGCGTGCACGCAGTCGCGCGGCGCACGGGGCTGCTCGCGATGGAGGCGATGTGGACCCGCTACCTGCCGCACATGCGCCGCGTGCGCGAGCTGATCGCGGAGGGGCGGCTGGGCGAGATCCGCGCAGCGACCGCCGACCACAGCCAGTCGCTGCCCGTCGACCCGACCCACCGCCTCAACGATCTCGCGCTCGGCGGCGGCGCGCTGCTCGACCTCGGCATCTATCCCGTCTCGTTCGCCTGGGACGTGCTCGGCGCCCCCACCGCGATCCAGGCCGCGGGCTGGATCGGCGAGACCGGCGCCGACACCGAGGTCGCGACGCTCATGACGCACGCGTCGGGCGCGCTGTCGACGACGCTGTCCTCGTCGCGCGGCGCGGGCGCGAACCGCGCGCAGATCATCGGATCCGAAGCGCGCATCGACATCGACCCCGCGTGGTTCGCCTCGACGTCGTTCACCCTCACGGCGTCCGACGGCGCGGTGCTCGAGCGCTTCGCGCCGCAGCACGAGGGGCGGGGCATGCAGTTCCAGGCGCTCGAGGCAGAGCGCCTCGTGGCCGAGGGACGCACCGACGGCGAGATCCTCCCCCTCGACGAGACCGTGCGGATCATGGGCGCGCTCGACGAGATCCGGCGCATGCTGGGCGTCGCCTACCCGGGCGAGGCGGCGACGACGGGCGGGACGCCAGCGTAGGCTCGAGGGCGTGACAGACGCCTCGGACGGCCGCGTGGCCGTGTACCTCGACTTCGACAACATCGTGATGAGCTGGTACGACCGCGTGCACGGGCGCAACTCGTACAGCCGCGACAGGGCCCGCATCGCCGCGGATCCGACGGAGCCCGAGATCGCCGACCGGCTCGCGAGCGCGACAGTCGACGTCGGCGCGATCCTCGACTACGCCGCGAGCTACGGCACGCTCGTGCTCACGCGCGCCTACGCCGACTGGTCATCGCCGGTCAACGCGATCTACCGTCGCCAGCTCGTCGCGCGCGCCGTCGACCTCGTGCAGCTCTTCCCCGCCGCCGCCTACGCGAAGAACGGCGCCGACATCCGCCTCGCGGTCGACGCAGTCGAGGACATGTTCCGCCTGCCCGACCTCACCCACGTCGCGATCGTCGCGGGCGACAGCGACTACGTGCCGCTCGCGCAGCGCTGCAAGCGGCTCGGCCGGTTCGTGGTCGGCGTCGGCGTCGCGGGATCCACCGCGAAGTCGCTCGCGGCGGCATGCGATGCGTTCGAGCCCTACGACACGCTGCCGGGAGTCCCCGAGCTCGAGCCGGCGCCGCGCGCCTCCCGGAAGAAGGATCCGCGGCCAGCGGGCGACGACGGCGACAACAAGCCGTCGCGCTCGCGCCGCGCATCGCGGCCGGCCGCGCCCGCCGACGACGCCC
>JAJUIM010000323.1 GCA_029267645.1 Microbacterium sp. | reverse complement strand
GGCGGATGAGCCGGCGGACGGCGTGGAAGCTGTGCTCGCAGGCTTGGATCATCTCGTCCGCGCAGCGCCGCCGGCGCGGGAATGGAAGAAGGCTGGCCCTCCGGTGTTCGATGATCACGTGCAACGCGTCTTCCGGGCCGATGCCCCGAACCGGGTCTGGCTCACTGACATCACCGAGCACCGCACGACGACCGAAGGCAAGCTTTACTGCTACGCGATCAAGGACGTCTTCTCAAACCGGATCGTCGGTTACTCGATCTCGGATCGGATGACCGCGAAGCTCGCCATCGTCGTCTGGATCGAGCGGAAGTATCACCGGCAACGCGCCCAGGACACCCTCGGCGGCTTGACGTCCATCGAGTTCGAGTCCAAGCTGGCCGAGCCGCTCACACTCGCGGCCTAAACCACACCTGTCACCAGTTCGTTCCTCACGCCCATTCTCGGCGTCGTGGTCGCGGGAGCGCGTCACCGAAGCCGTACCTCATGCGCTCACAGTCGCCGCTCATCGCAGATGACAGCTTCATAACGCGACGAATCGGCGCACGATCGTCTGACCCAGCTCGCTATCCGTCATCGACGCTCGCTCTCGGCGGGGACAAACGCCTCGATTGCGACATCGATCGGGCGGACGGGATCAGCGGTCCTCGAGCGAGGCGCGGATGTCGTCGAGATTGCGGTCCGCCTGCTCGAGCAAGGCGGCCGTGAGAGCGAAGCGACGGTTGATGTCGGGCGTCGGCGGCTCGCTCTGCGGCTTGTAGCGGAAGTCGTGCTCGACCTCGGCCCACACGTGCTCGAGCATCGTGCGGATCTGCACCTCGACGGGGATACCGGCGGCGAACTCCTCGAACGCTCCCCCGCCCCGGGTGCGGCCGACGAACTGCACGCTGCGGTAGCCGAAGCTCTCGTCGCCCAGCAGGTCGCCCTTGTCGATGTACGACTCCTCGACGACCTCGAACAGACGGCGCGTCATCTTCTCGACCTGGGCGAGGTCGCTGCGGAAGAACGCCATGACGCGCACGCCGACCATGTCGAGCACGGGCTTCGACGGATCCCTGCGCACCTTCTGCTCGAACGAGCCGCGCTTCTTCACGCGGGCCTCGACGCGGAAGTAAGGCACGCCCCACTGCCGCAGGTGCTGCGGGATCTCGTGTTCGAGCGCGTCGCGCAGCGCGCGGTACTCGACGAGGGATCGGTCGTAGGCGCGCAGCGCGTCCTTGACCTCGTCCTCGATATCCATGTCTCCAGATTAGGCGGTCGGCCCGACGGATCCGCGGACGGACGCGCGCTCCTTCGCACGGGAGAGCGCGCACGCCCGCCCGTTCAGATCCTCCCCGCCTCCCCCGGCAGCGCAATGGCGCCGTCGATGCGGGTCGGGACCACGACGCGGCCGTCCCGAAGCTCCTCCGGAAGCGCGTGGCTCGGTGCCCCCCTGCCATGCGATCGGGCGAAGGAAGCGACGCATCGCCGTCATGCCGACAGACGTGTGCAGCGAGTTCGTCGCGGGCCACGGCCCGCCATGGTGCTGGGCCCACGCGACGGCCACGCCCGTGGGATACCCGTCGAACAGCACGCGGCCGGCGCGCTCGCTGAGCGACTGACGGGCCAAGGGGAGCTCCCGGTCGCGCTCGCCCGCAGTGAGGATCGTCGCCGTCAGCGAGCCGGGCACGTGCTCGAGGGCACGCAGCACCTGGCTTTCGCGCTCGTATCGCACGACGAGCGCGAACGGGCCGAAGCACTCCTCTGCGAGTGCCGCCGAGAAGTCTCGAGCGGACACCTCCGCGAGCGCCGGGCTCGTGGCCGCCGCGGATCCCACCGCGCCGCGCGCACGGATCGTCGCGGCCGCCGACCGCTCGTCGACGCCGCGGCGGTAGGCATCGGCCATCCCGGCGGTGAGCGCCGAAGCGCGGGCGCGACGCTGATCGCTCGGGCGAGCGCATCGACCAGGCGATCGCCGTCCGAGCCCGACGGCACGAACGCGAGACCCGGCTTCGTGCAGAACTGCCCGCCGCCCTGCAGCACCGAGCCCGCGAGCCCCTCGCCGAACTCGACCGCCCGCGCCGCGGCACCCTGCGGCGTCACGAGCACGGGATTGACGCTGCCGAGTTCGCCGTAGAAGGGAATCGGATCCGGGCGCGACGCGGCCGCGTCGGCCAGCGCTCGCCCGCTCGGCCGGCGAGAGCGCGTAGAACTCTCCTGTGTTGCCGTTGGGCGTCAGCGCCGTCATCCCCGATGCGACGAGTCGGTCGGTGAGCTCGGCGCCGCGCTCGAGACGGTGAGGATCACCATGAGCACGACGTTGCTCTCGATGAAGGGGCTGAAGCCGATGCACGCGCTGAGCACGAGGCCCGAGATGATCGGCACCTTGCGCGCGATGTTGGGCGACAGGCCCGACGCCAGCATGCGGTCGGAGACGATGCCGCCGAGGACGGTGGATCCGATGCCGATGAGCGCGGGAATCGCGCCCACCATGCCGAACTCGGCCTCCGTGAATCCACGGGCATCGAGCAGGTAGCTCGGGTACCACGTCAGGAAGAACGCGCCGGCCAGCGACCGGAACACGTAGCCGAGCATGAGCGCCCACACCTGGTTGTCGCGCAGCAGATCGCGCCACCGGGGCGCATCTCCCGCG
>JAJUIM010000036.1 GCA_029267645.1 Microbacterium sp. | reverse complement strand
GCGAGCTCGATCGTCTCCTCGTCGCGGACGGATCCGCCCGGCTGGATGATGACCTTCACGCCCGCGTCCATGAGCACCTCGGGCCCGTCGGAGAAGGGGAAGAACGCGTCGGAGGCCGCGATGGCGCCCTGCACGCGGTCGCCCGCGCGCTCGACCGCAAGGCGGCACGAGTCGACGCGGTTGACCTGGCCCATGCCGATGCCGACCGTGGCCGAGTTCTTCGCGAGGACGATGGCGTTGGACTTGACGGCGCGGCTCGACTTCCACGCGAACACGAGGTCGGCGAGCGGCACGTCGGGCTCCTCGCCCGCGACGAGCTTCCAGTTCTTCGCGACCGACTCGAAGTCGTCGTCGGGGAACAGGTCGGCGTCCTGCAGCAGCAGGCCGCCCGAGACGAGCCGCACGTCCATGCGCTCCTGCTGCCAGTTCGCCGGCAGCTTGAGCAGGCGCAGGTTCTTCTTCGCCTTGAACACCTCGAGCGCCTCGGGCTCGAAGTCGGGCGCCACGATGACCTCGGTGAAGATGTCGCGCAGGTTCTCTGCCATCTTCAGCGTCACGGGGCGATTGGCCGCGATGACGCCGCCGAACGCCGACAGCGGATCGCACTCGTGCGCGCGCAGGTGCGCGCTCGCGATGGGGTCGAGCGCCTTGGAGTCGGCGATCGCGATGCCACAGGGGTTCGCGTGCTTCATGATCGCGACGGCCGGCAGCACCATGTCGTACGCGGCGCGCAGGGCGGCGTCGGCGTCGGTGTAGTTGTTGAACGACATCGGCTTACCCTGCAGCAGCTCGGCCTGCGCGATGCCGTGGCCGCCGACGCGCGTGTAGATGGCGGCGCGCTGGTGCGCGTTCTCGCCGTAGCGCAGGTCGTCGATCTTCTCGGCCTGGATCGTGAGGTGGTCGGGCAGCGTCTCGGCGCCCGCCATCGTCTCCTCGGCGAACCACTGCGCGACCGCCGTGTCGTAGGCGGCCGTGTGCGCGAAGGCGCGCGCCGCGAGCTCCTTGCGGGCCTGGAGCGTCGTGCCTCCCTCGCCGAGCGCCTCGATGATCGACGAGTACGACGCGGGGTCGACCGCGATCGCGACGTTGGCGTAGTTCTTCGCCGACGCGCGCACCATGGCGGGGCCGCCGATGTCGATCTGCTCGACGACCTCGTCGCCCGTCGCGCCCGAGGCGACCGTCTCAACGAACGGGTAGAGGTTCACGACCACGAGCTGGAACGGCGCGATGTCGAACTCGCCGAGCTGGGTCTCGTGGTGCTCGAGGCGCAGGTCGGCCAGCAGGCCGCCGTGCACGTTGGGGTGCAGCGTCTTCACGCGGCCGTCGAGCATCTCGGGGAAGCCCGTGATGTCGGCGACGTCGGTGACGGGGTAACCGCCCTCGCGGATCCGCGCGGCCGTGGATCCCGTCGAGACGATCTCGACGCCCGCGTCGGCGAGCGCCTTCGCGAGCGGCAGCAGGTCGGTCTTGTCGCTCACGGACACGAGCGCCCTCGTGATCGGGACGACGTCGCGGTGACGATACAGCGAGGGGTCGTGGCTCGGACCGGCCATGAGATCTCCTTGTGCGGTTGGGGTGGGTCGGGTCTCGAGCGCGCCTAGTCGAGGACGAGGGCGCCCGTCGCGATGCGGCGCACGACGTCGATCAGCAGGCGTCGCTCGACGGGTTTGATGCGGGCGTGCAGCGTCTCCTCCGTGTCGCCCGGCTCGACCGCCACGCGCTCCTGCGCGAGGATCGGGCCGGTGTCGACGCCGCCGTCGACCTGGATGACGCTGGCGCCCGTCTGGGTGGCGCCTGCGGCGAGCGCGTCGCGCACGCCGTGGGCGCCCGGGAACTCGGGCAGGTAGGCGGGGTGGGTGTTGATGATGCGGGGCGCGAACTCGGTGACCACGTTGTCGGGCAGCAGGCGCATGAGGCCGCTCAGCACGATGAGGTCGGGATTCCAGACCCGCAGCTGCTCGGCCAGCTCCGCCCCCCACGCCTCGCGCGTCGGGAAGTTCGCGTACGGCACCGAGAACGACGGCACCTCGAAGTGGTCGGCGTGATCGAGCCCCTCGGCATCGCGGTCGGCTCCGACCACGACGACGCGGGCCGGGAAGTCCGGATCGTCGGTCGCTTCGAGGAAGGCACGCAGGTTCGAACCGGCGCCCGAGATCAGGACCGCGACGTTGAGCACGCGTCCAGTCTACGGGGTGGCGCGCGAGGCGCCCGCTCGGGCTCACCGGGGCGAGAAGTCGCCGGGCGAAGCGCGGATGCGATCGAGCGCGGCCTCGACGGCGCCCGTCACGACGATGTCGGGACCGAGGCGGCTCGCGACGAGGTCGGGGATCGGATCCTGGAACTCGCGGGTGAGGACGTCGGCGGCGTGCGACAGCACGGGGGCCGCTGATTCGGCGATCGCGCCGGCGATCACGACGCGGTCGATGTCGAGGAGACTCGACAGCGCCTCGGCGACTCGGGCGATGCGCTCCCCCAGCCGCTTGACGATGCCGAGCGCAGCAGGGTGGCCCGACTCGGCAGCCCGGAACACATCGTCCGAATCGACGTGCTCGCCGAGCACCTCGCGCCCCCATTCACGAGCGAGCGCCCCGATACCGTCGGTATTGCCGACGCCCTCGACGATCTGCAGGAACCGCATCTCCCCCACGCCGCCGCGCGAGCCCCGCAAGAGGTGCCCGTCGAGGATCACTCCGGCGCCGAGGCGCTCCCCCGCCAACACGGTCGCGACGCCGATGTCATCCGGGTGCCCGCCGCGGGCGCGCTCGGCGACGGCGGCGAGATTCGCGTCGTTGTCGACGACGACGGGAACGCTGCCCAGCAGTCCGTCGAATCCCGGGTTCATGGTTCGCCAATACTCGTGCTCACCGTCGGGTGAGCGCCCGTGGGCGTCGACGGGCGCCGGAACGCCGATCACCGCGATCAAAGCGTCGCCGACGTCGCGCCCGGCGTCGCGCGCGACGTCCGCGAGGATCTGCGAGCAGAGCGCCCTCCTCGCTTCCGCTGCCGCGCGCCGCTCTGCGAGATCGGGATCCGTGGAGACGACGGGCGCCGTGACGCTGCGGTCGGCGAGCACGCGCCCCTTCAGAGTCGCGGCGACCGCCGTGAAGCGGTGCCCGCCCGCGTCGAGTCCGAGCAGGATCCCACCGCGTTCGCGCAGCTGATACCGCTTCGCCGGCCGCCCCTTGTTCGTCAGGCCGGCGACCCTGCTGTCTGCGATCTCCTCGAGCCAGCCGGCCGACACAAGCGCTTCGCAGACGTCGAGAACGGTCGGCCGCGCCAGGGCCGTCGCCGACATCGCCTCGGCCGCCGTGAACTCGTCGACATCCAGTGCGAATCGCACGAGAGCGTCGGAGTTGAGACGCCGCATCAGCTGCGGCGAGCGCGCACTCCCGGTCACCATTCCCCCGAGGATACGGGGTTGACGCACACGTCGTGGTGCTGTCACAGTAGGCATCATCATTTATTTGGACTCTTTATTTATAGGAGATCCGACGGAAGGACAACGATGTCTGGAAGAACCGCACGCGCCCTCGCGGCCGTCGCGGGGACGGCGATGGCGAGCGCGATGCTCGCCTCGTGCGCCCCCGCCGGCCCCGAGGAGGTGCACTTCACCTTCAACAAACGCGAAGCGATCTCGTTCGTGACCCAGGTCGTCGACGATTACAACGCCTCGCAGTCCGACTATCGCGTCACCCTCGACACCTCAGGCATCGACGCCGTCTCCGCGAGCTTCGTACGGGGCGATCCGCCCGACATCATGCTCGCCAACTACAACCACGAGGTCTCGCGCTTCGTGAGCCGCTGCGCCCTCTCCGACCTCTCGCAGACCGATGCGGCAGCCGACATCCGGCCCGATCTGCAGCCGCTGCTCGACCAATACGGGGTCTGCGAGGGCACGACCCCCGCGCTGCCGTACTCGGTCATGGCCGCCTCGGTGATCTACAACAAGAAGATCTTCGAGGAACACGACCTGACGCCGCCCACCACCTGGGACGAGCTCATCGAGGTGTGCGACACGCTGCAGGACGCCGGCGTCGCGCCGTTCTACGCCACATTCGCCGATGCGTGGACGGTGAATCAGGGCTGGTTCGACTACGCCGCCGGCGGTGCGGTCGACATGCTCAGCTTCTTCGATGCGCTCGCCGCGGAAGGCGCAGACGTCGGCCCCGGTTCGGAGCACTCGTTCGCGGCCGATCTCGCGGACCCGATGGAGAAGATGCAGCTGCTCGCGCGCGAGTACACGCAGGACGGCGCCGCCAGCCGCAATTACGACGCGGGCAATGTGGGATTCGCGAAGGAGGGCGGCGCGATGTACATGCAGGGGCCCTGGGCGTTCAGCGAGATCGCGAAGACTGCACCCGACGCCGAGCTCGGCACGTTCCCGCTGCCGATGACGAATGACCCCGACGATCTCAAGGTGCGCGTCAACCTCGACCTCGCAGTGCTGATCCCTTCCGAGGCGACGAACCCCGAGGGCGCGCACGACTTCCTCGACTATCTCTTCCGGCCCGAGATCATCCAGGCCTACAACGAATCGCAGCTCGGCTTCGTGCCGACGACGACCGGCAAACCGCCGAGCGACCCCCGCGTCGCCGGCATGATCCCCTTCTACGAGGCCGGCGCGGTCTATCAGGGTGCGGGTGTTCTCATCCCGCGCACGATCCCCGCCGAAAACTACGCACAGTCGATCGCCCTCGGCGAGGATCCGAAGGCCGTGCTCACGCGGCTCGACGCCGACTGGGCGCGCCTGGCCTATCGGCAGCCCACCCAGACGACGGAGGATCCGCGATGAGCGCCACGACGACGATCGTCACCCGCGGCGACCACCGCGTCCGGCGGAGCAGCCGACGGCCGGATCCGGTGTTTCTCCTGTTCCTGCTGCCCGCGCTCATCCTGTTCACGCTCGCCATCACGGTACCCGGCGCGATCGGCATCTTCTTCAGCTTCACCGACTCGATCGGCATCGGCGACTGGCATTTCAACGGAGTCACCAACTACATCGCCGCCTTCAGTGACCCCGCGGTCCTGTCGAGCTTCGCGTTCACTTTCGGCTTCGCGCTCGTCACGGTGCTGGTCGTCAACGTGATCGCGTTCCTGCTGGCGGTCGGCCTCACCTCGCGGATCCGTTTCGCCGTGGGGCTGCGGGCGATCTTCGTGATTCCGATGGTTGTCTCGGGCCTCATCATCGCGTACGTTTTCCAGTACCTTTTCCAGAACTCCCTGCCCGCGGCGGGAAGCGCGCTCGGCATTCCCTTCCTTCAGGAGTCGATCCTCTCGAATCCCGACCTCGCATGGATCGGCATCGTGATCGTCACGGCGTGGCAGGCGATCCCGGGAACGCTGCTGATCTACATCGCCGGGATCCTGTCGATTCCGGGCGACGTCTATGAAGCCGCCGACATCGACGGCGCATCGAGGCGACAGCAGCTGCTGCGCATCACCCTCCCGCTCGTGGCCGGATACGTCGTCATCAACACGATCCTCGGCTTCAAGAACTTCCTCAACGCGTACGACATCATCATCGCGCTGACGAACGGGGGGCCAGGCACCGCGACGCGCAGCATCGCGATGACCATCATCCGCGGGTTCCAGACGGGCGACTATGCCTACCAGATGGCCATCGCCACGCTGTTCTTCTTCGTTGCGATCGCCGTCGCGGCGCTCCAGCTGTCGGTCACGCGCGGAAAGGGAAACAGCTGATGTCGACGACACACACCGAGACGATCGTCACCGCGGGATCGACGCACCGCTCGCGGCGGCGCCACCACCGGACCGCCTGGTCGACGACGATCCTGCTCATAGCGTGCACATTGACCGTGCTCGTTCCGCTCTACGTGACCATCTCGATGGCATTCAAGACGTCGAGCCAGTCGGTCGACGGCAACGCCTTCTCGCTTCCGGCGCCCTTCGACATCTCCGGGTTCGTCGAGGCCTGGAAACTGACGCGATTCCCCATGGGGTTCGCCATGTCGGTGCTCGTGACGGCCGGCACCGTCGTGCTCACGATCCTTCTCGCGTCGTGGGCGTCGTACGCGATCGTGCGCAACTGGGATCGACGCCTCTTCCGGTGGTCGTTCTTCTACCTGCTGGGGGCGATGTTCATCCCCTTCCCCGTCGTCGCACTCCCCCAGATCCAGCTGACGGGGCGCGTCGGGCTCGACAACCCCCTGGGCGTGATCCTGCTCGCGACGATGTTCCAGCTGAGCTTCAGCGTGCTGCTCTTCACCGCGTTCCTCCGCTCGATCCCGCTCGAGCTCGAGGAGAGCGCGCGCATCGACGGCGCATCCACGTGGCAGACGTTCTGGCGCGTCATCTTTCCGCTGCTGGCGCCCATGAGCGCAACCGTCGGGATCTTCGCGTTCCTGTACGCCTGGAACGACTTCATGATGCCGTCGCTCATCATCTCGGATGCCGATCTGCAGACCCTTCCGGTGCGGCAGAACTTCTTCCAGACGCAGTTCTCGAGCAACTACAACATCGCCTTCGCCTCTTACCTCATGGCGATGGCCCCCGCGATCATCGCCTATCTCTTCTCTCAACGTTGGGTGATGGCAGGCGTCACGCAGGGCGCCATCAAGGGCTGACCTCATCCGACCACCACAACACAGGGAGATATCCGTGACATCATTCACCGCGCAGGCCGGCACGGCCACCGCTCATGACGCCGACTGGTGGCGCCAGGCGGCCGTGTACCAGATCTATCCGCGTTCGTTCGCCGACGGCAACGGCGACGGCATCGGCGACCTGCAGGGCATCATCTCGCGCGTGCCGTACCTGGCGCGTCTCGGCGTCGACGCCGTCTGGCTGAGCCCGTTCTATCCTTCGGCTCTCGCCGACGGCGGCTACGACGTCGACGACTACCGCGACGTCGATCCCCGTATCGGCACGCTCGACGACTTCGACGAGATGGTCGCCGCGCTGCACGCCGCGGGGATCCGCCTCATCGTCGACATCGTGCCGAACCACTCGTCGAACCGGCACGCGTGGTTCCAGGAGGCGCTCGCGTCGCCCGCGGGGTCACCGGCCCGCGACCGCTACATATTCCGTGACGGACGGGGGCCGTCGGGCGACGAGCCGCCCGCCGACTGGGAATCCAACTTCGGCGGCCCAGCCTGGACGCGCACGCCGGACGGACAGTGGTATCTGCACCTGTTCGCCGCCGAACAGCCCGACTTCAACTGGGACAACGAGGAGGTGCGCGAGGACTTCCGCACGACGCTGCGTTTCTGGTCGGATCGGGGCGTCGACGGTTTCCGCATCGACGTCGCCCACGGCCTCGCGAAGGAACTCGGGGACGAGCTGCCTTCGCGCGCCGAGATGGAACGGATCACGGCACCGGGCCAGCACCCGCTGTGGGATCGCGACGAGGTGCACGAGATCTACCAGGATTGGCGGCGCGTGTTCGACGAGTACGACCCGCCGCGCATCGCCGTCGCCGAGGCGTGGGTCGAGGCGACCAGGCGCCCGCGATACGCGAGCGCCGACGGCCTCGGACAAGCGTTCAACTTCGACCTGCTCGAGGCGCCCTTCGCTGCGGAGCCCTTCCGTCGGATCGTCGCCGACAACCTCGCCCTCGCGGCGCAGGCGGGCTCCTCGACGACCTGGGTGCTGTCCAACCACGATGTCGTTCGGCACGCGACCCGCTACGGGTTCCCCGTCGACGCCTCTGCGACGACCTCGCGTCCGCGAACGCGCGACTGGCTGCTGAGCGGGGCGCCCGAGGCTGAGCTCGACCGCGACCTCGGGCTGCGGCGGGCGCGTGCCGCGACGCTCTTCGAGCTCGCCCTGCCGGGGTCGGCCTACCTCTACCAGGGCGAGGAGCTCGGCCTGCACGAGGTCGGCGACATCCCGGACGACGCCCGACAGGATCCGACGTTCTTCCACAGCCGCGGAGTGGACGTCGGACGCGACGGGTGTCGCGTGCCGCTTCCGTGGACCCGCGAGGGAAGCTCGTTCGGCTTCGGCTCGAACGGCGCTCACCTCCCGCAGCCGTCGTGGTTCGCCGAGAGCTCGGTCGAGGCCGAAGACGACGTCGCGACCTCCACGCTCACTCTCTATCGGCAGGCGCTCGCGCTGCGTCGCGAGCTGCAGGCGGATGAGGGCCTCGTCTGGGACGAACAGCTCTCGCAGGGCGATGTGCTGGCGTTCCGGCGCCCGAACGGCTGGACGTGCGTCACCAACTTCGGCTCGTCGCCCGCGGCGCTGCCCTCCGGCGAGGTGCTTCTCGCGAGTTCCGCCGTCGACGGGGAGCTTCCGGGGGCGACCACGGTCTGGGTCCGATGACGACGCGGGGCGGCTCGCGCGGATTCTCCGCGCGAGCCGCCCCGCTCTGTGCCGCCTGTCAGGCGTCTTCAGAGGCAGCCAGTTCGGCCCATTCCTCCTCCGACGCCACGCGCCGCATGGGCGCGAGCAGCAGGATCGCGGCGCCGAGGAGCGCCTCGAGGCCGATCGTGAGGGCGACTGGCCCCGGCTCGGGACCGACCTCCGCGAGGCGGCCGGGTCCGAAGGAGCCGCTCGCGATCGCCGCGATGAGCGCGCCCGCCGCGCCCGAGGCGACCGCGATGCCGCCCGCGATCGCGAGCCGCGGTGCGAAGCGCTCCGTGCCGTCGCCGTCGAACGCCCAGTCGGCCGCGTACGAGCGGCGGGCGATCCAGCCGGCGAGCGCGCCGAGCGCGATCGGCACGAGCACGACGAGCAGCGTCCAGCCGGATCCGCCCTCCGGCAGCACGCCGAGGATCGGCACGCCGGGCACGACGCCGAGCGAGGTGCCCGACGGCGAGACGGCCGTGTCGGCCCCAACCGCGAAGCCCGGGCCCGCGAACCAGCTCACGCCCCAGCCGAGCATCGTCGGAACGAAGGCGAGCTGCGCGAGCGTGAGGAAGGTCGCGCCCACGACGTCGACGCCCGCGCGCTCGTAGAGGCCGACGATCTCGCCGCCGTTCGCGGCCACGAGCAGCGCGAACAGCAGCGCCGACGCGCCCACGAGGCCCACGATGACGACGCCCGTGCCGCGCACGATGAGCGCGGGCACCTCGCGCCACGCGGCGCCCCAGCCGTCGAGCACGTCGTGGATCGCGTCGATGACGCCGCCGTCGCCGTCGCTCCACGCGGCGCGCACGGCGCCGCCCGCGAGGCCCGCCGCGTACACGGCGGTCGGCAGCACGATCGCCTGCCACGTCGTGACGTCCGCGACGGCGTTGCCGCTCGTGAGCGCGACGATCGCCGCGACGATCGCCATGACGGCCGCGCCCGACGCGGATCCGACGAGCGACGCCCCCGCCTTCGCCGCGCGCCCGCCCGAGCGGGCCGCGAAGAAGAAGGTGAACGCCGTGAACAGCAGCGGCGCGAGGCTCACCCAGAAGGCCGCGCCGTCGTCGGGGATCCCGAGATCCGCGGCCGACTCCGCGAGGTCGAGGTGCACGGGCACGAGGTGGCCGAGCTGCCAGAGCCTGGCGGTCGCGGGCCACAGCGCCGACCAGGCGCCAGGGTCGCCGAAGGCGAACAGCCACAGGAGCGTGAACGGCGCGAGGATCGCGCCGAGCCCGACGGCCGCGGCGACCAGCGCATCGACGGCGGCCAGGGCCGCGACCATTACTCGTTGCATAGCCGTTCGAGGCTACCCGGCGGCGGCATCGGATCCGGTGAGCCCACCCCGGGCGCGGCCCCATATGCCGCGGAAAGACGCCGGCGGCCGAGCCGAACGCGCCCGGCTACTCGACGGGGTCGAGCACGAAGACCGCGATCTTGCGGTCGGTGCGCTTCGTGTAGTCCTCGTACGGCGGGTAGGCCGCGACGGCGCGCGCCCACCACTCGTCGTATTCGGCACCCGACACCTCGCGCGCGTCGTACTCGCGCGTGACCGATCCGTCCTGCAGCTCGACGCGCGGGTGCGCCTTCACGTTCCAGTACCAGGCAGGGGGCTTGGGCGCCCCGCCCTTCGAGGCCACGACGGCATATCGGCCCTCGTGCTCGACGCGCATGAGCGCCGTCTTGTGCACGCCGCCCGTCTTCGCGCCCACGTTCGTCAGGACCACGATGGGCCACTCCGTGCCCGGAAGCGTCGCCTGCTCGGCACCGCCCGATGCCTCGTACGCCTCGGCCTGCACGCGGGCGCGCTCTTCTGTGCTGGGGATGTACTCGCCGTCAATCGCCATGTCCCCAGCGTAAGGAGAAGGCGCCCCGCCGGACGGATCCGGTGGGGCGCCTCGCGTCGCGTGAATCAGAGCGACTGCAGGATCTCGCGCATGAGGCGAGCGGTCTCGCTCGGCGTCTTGCCGACCTTGACGCCCGCGGCCTCGAGGGCCTCCTTCTTCGCGGCGGCCGTGCCCGCCGAGCCCGAGACGATCGCGCCGGCGTGGCCCATCGTCTTGCCCTCGGGGGCAGTGAAGCCCGCGACGTAGCCGACGACCGGCTTCGTCACGTTCGCCTTGATGTACTCGGCGGCGCGCTCCTCGGCGTCGCCGCCGATCTCGCCGATCATGACGATCGCCTTCGTCTCGGGGTCGTTCTCGAATGCCTCGAGCGCGTCGATGTGCGTCGTGCCGATGACCGGGTCGCCGCCGATGCCGATGGCGGTCGAGAAGCCGAAGTCGTTCAGCTCGAACATCATCTGGTACGTGAGCGTGCCCGACTTCGAGACGAGGCCGATGGGGCCCTTGCCCGTGATGTTCGCGGGCGTGATGCCCGCGAGCGCCTCGCCCGGCGTGATGATGCCGGGGCAGTTCGGGCCGATGATGCGGGTCTTGTTGCCCTTCGACTTCGCGTAGGCCCATGCCTCGGCGGCGTCGCCCACGGGCACGCCCTCCGTGATCACGACGAGGAGCGGGATCTCGGCGTCGATGGCCTCGATCATGGCGTCCTTCGTGAACTTCGGCGGGACGAACGCGACCGACACGTTCGCGCCCTCCTTCTCCATGGCCTCGGCGACCGAGCCGAAGACGGGCAGCTCGACCTCGCCCGTGCCCGGCTTCTCGTGCGTGACGGTCGTGCCGGCCTTGCGCGCGTTCACGCCGCCGACGACGTTGGTGCCCGCCTTCAGCATCAGCGCGGTGTGCTTCGTGCCCTCGCCGCCCGTGATGCCCTGGACGATGACCTTCGAATCCTTGTTGAGGTAGATCGACATCTCGTTAGTCCTTATCCGGTCTCTTCGCCTCAGGCGTTCGCCAGCTCGGCGGCCTTGTCGGCGCCCTCGTCCATCGTCAGCGCGAGCGTGACGAGCGGGTGGTTCGCCTCCGCGAGGATGGCGCGGCCCTCCTCGACCTGGTTGCCGTCGAGGCGCACGACGAGCGGCTTGGTCGCCTGGTCGCCGAGGATCTCGAGGGCCTTGACGATGCCCTCTGCGACGGCGACGCAGCTCGTGATGCCGCCGAAGACGTTGACGAACACGCTCTTGACCTGCGGGTCGCCCAGGATGACGCCGAGGCCCGACGCCATGACCTGCGCGTTCGC
>JAJUIM010000128.1 GCA_029267645.1 Microbacterium sp. | reverse complement strand
TCGCGAGGTCGGCGAGGCGCGCCGCCGCGCCCTGCGCGAGCCTCAACAGCTCGCGCAGCGCTGGCCACTCCGCGTGCCACGCGCCGTCGGGGCGCTCGTCGACCGCGAGGCCCGCCGCCTGGTGCAGCGTCGCGGCGAGGTGCGGCGCGCGCACGGCGGCCGAGCGCAGCAGGACGGATCGCGCGGGGTTGCGCTTCTGGGGCATCGCGGAGGATCCGCCGCCCGTCGCCTCGGCGACCTCGCCGATCTCGGTGCGGGACAGCGTCGCGACGTCGGCCGCGACGACGCCCGCAGCATCGATCGCCTGCGCGAGGGCGTCGCCGAGCTCGGTCACGGGCCAGCGCACGACGTGCCACACGCCCTCGGGTGCGTCGAGGCCGCACGCGCGGGCGAAGGCTTCGGGCAGGCGCGAGGCCTTCTCGGATCCCACCGCCTCAACGACGGCCGCGAGCGTGCCGCCCGCGCCGCCGAGCTGAGCCGGGAAGGCGAGCGCCGCGAGGCGCTGCCTCGCCCGCCGCACGCCCGCGCGCCAGTTCGCGGCGCGCAGCCCGAACGTCGTCGGCACGGCGTGCTGCGTGAGCGTGCGGGCGACGACGACGAGGTCGCGGTGCTCGCGCGCGAGGCGCGCGAGGGCGTGCTCGGCGCGGGCGAGCTCGCCGTCGATGCGGCGCACGGCGCGGCGCGCGAGGATCATGAGCGCCGTGTCGACGATGTCCTGGCTCGTCGCGCCGCGGTGGATCCACCCCGCGACCTGCTCGGGCGCCTGGCGCCGCAGCTGCGCGACGAGCGGGATCACGGGGTTGCCGCCCGCGACCGCGGCGAGCGCGAGCTCGCGCGCGTCGGGCGCCGCGAGCGGCAGGGGCCCCGGATCCGGGATCGCCCCGACGTCGGCGTACGCCGCGACGAGCGCCCGCTCGGCCTCGACGAGCGCGTCCGCGACGTCGGCGTCGCCGAGCCCCTCGTCCTCGCCCGCCGTGACGGGCGACAGCAAGCCCGCGTCGAACGCGTCGGTCATCGGATCCCTCCCTCGTCTCGGCTCATCCTCGCAGGCCGGCGGTCAGGACGGGTACGACAGGAAGACCGTCTCGCCCTCGCCCTGCAGCCGGAAGTCGTGCTCGAGGTACCCCTCGGGCGTGCGGCGCGCGATGAGCGTCGCGCGGTCGGCCTCGTCGAGCGACGACAGCAGCGGATCGGCCGCGAGGCGCTCGGCGTCCTCGGGCAGGTAGATGCGCGTGTGCAGCTTGTTGGGCAGGCCGCGCGTCCACAGCACGACGGCGAAGAACGGGGCCTCGCCGCGGATCGAGCCGGGGTTGCGCGTCCAGAACTCGAAGTGGCCCTCGTCGTTCGTGAAGGCGCGGCCGTAGCCCGTGAACGAGTGGCCGTCGCGCTTCAGGGTGCCGCGGGCGCGCGGCACGGATCCGTCGGCGTCGGCGCCGAAGATCTCGACGACACCGTCGGGGATCGGCTGCCCCTCGCCGTCGTAGATCGTGCCGCCGAGCACGATGGCGCCGGGGCTGTGCGGGAACGCCACCTGCTCCATGCCGTCGAACTCGAGGCCGAACTTGAAGAACGGGCCGACCGTCTGGCCCGCCGTGGGGGCGTGGGTCTTCTCGCCCAGGTCGATGCGGCTCATCAGTGGTCTCCCTCGGGCTCGAACCAGGTGGCGTCGGGGCCGTCGACGACGATGTCCCAGCGGTAGCCCATCGAGAACTCGGGGCTCGTGAGGTCGTGGTCGTACGTCGCGATCAGGCGCTCGCGGTCCTTCGGATCGCGGATCGTGTTGTAGATGGGGTCGAGCGCGAACAGCGGGTCGCTCGGGAAGTACATCTGGGTCACGAGGCGCTGCGTGAAGCCGTGCCCGAAGACCGAGAAGTGGATGTGCGCGGGGCGCCACGCGTTGACGTGGTTCTTCCACGGGTAGGGCCCCGGCTTGATCGTCGTGAACGAGTACTCGCCGTTCGCGTTCGTGATCGTGCGGCCCGCGCCCGTGAAGTTGGGGTCGAGCGGCGCGGGGTGCTGGTCGCGCTGGTGGATATAGCGGCCAGCGGCGTTGGCCTGCCACAGCTCGATGAGCTGGTTCGCGATGGGGCGGCCCCAGCTGTCGAGCAGGCGGCCGCTCACGGTCATGCGCTCGCCGAGCGGCTCGCCCGCGTGCTGCAGCGTGAGGTCGGACTCGATCGCCGCGACGTCGCGCTCGCCGTACGCGGGCGAGAACAGCTCGATCGTCTCGGGGTCGACGAGCTTGGGGTTCTTGGTCGGGTGGCGCAGGATGCTCGAGCGGTACGGGCGGAAGTCGTACAGCGTGCTCGGCACGTTCTCGCCGGCCGCCACACGGGCGGCCGCGTCGGCGTGGATCGAGCGGATCTCCTCCGTGATCTCGGCCTGGCTGACCTGATCGGGCGATGCGAGGAGCGTCTCGGGCGCCGCCGTGGTCTTCTCTGACGTCATGGGTGTCTCCTTCGACGGGACTGCTCCCCCAGTGTCGCGCGCCCGCTCGCGCCGCCGCGCGTGAATGTCCCGATCAGTGGGAGATCCGCGGGGCATCTGGGCCGATCATCGCGATTCGCGCAGGTCGCGGCCGAGGGCGTCGGCCGCCTGCCGCACGAGGCGCGCGAGGCGGCGCTCGTCGGCGCGCTCGATGTGGGCGACGACGCCGATCGCGACGGGCGGCAGGCCGCGCACGGTGCCGACCATGGCGGCGATCGAGATGTTGCCGAGGGTCATCTCCTCGCGCGCGACGGCGTATCCGCGGCGCCTCGTCGCCGCGAGATCCTCGCGCAGCGCCTCCTCGGTCGTGATCGTGTGCACGGTCTCGCGCTCGAGCGGGGCCTCGAAGAAGGCGCGCAGCCAGTCGTCGCCCTGCTGCGCGAGCATGGCCTTGCCGACGCCGACCGCGTGCAGCGGGTGGCGGCCGCCCATGCGCGAGAGCGTGGGGATCGAGGCGTGGCCCGTCACGCGCCCCACGTACAGCGCCGAGGCGCGGGCCGGCTGGGGCGCGTCGAGCACCGCGAGGTGCACGTTCTCGGCCGTCGCCTCGTACAGGCGCTGCATGTGCGGCAGGGCCGTCTCGCGCAGCCGCAGCGAGAGGGGCGACAGCTCGCCGAGCTCCCACAGCCGCGGGCCGACGATGTACCGGCGCCCGGGCGACCTGGCGAGCAGCCCGTGGTCGACGAGCTGCGCGAGGATCCTGTGCAGCGTCGACGGCGACAGCCCCGTGCGCTCGGCGATGCGCGTCGCGCCGAGATCGGGCTCCTCGTCCGTGAAGCACGACAGGATGCGCACGGCGCGCGCCAGGATCCCCTCGCCGTCGGCCTCCGTCATGCTTCGATTCTGCCCCGTCCGGCCGGCCGGGCGAGAATGACGCCATGGCGAACTCCCCCTCGGGCGACTCGGTGACGGGCCGCATCGTGCGCGTGCTCGAGACGTTCACGACCGAGCGCACGTCGCAGACGGTCGCCGAGATCGGCCGCCGCGCGGGCCTACCCTCGTCGACGGCGCACCGCCTCGTCGCCGAGCTCGTCGAGGCGGGCCTGCTGGAGCGCGACGCGGCGCGGCGCGTGCGCCTCGGGATCCGGCTGTGGGAGCTCGCGGGCCGCGGATCGCGGGCGCTCGGCCTGCGCCAGGCGGCCCTGCCGTACATGGAGCGGGTGCAGGCGCGCGTGCGCGAGCACACGCAGCTCGCGGTGCTCGAGCACGGCGAGGCGCTGTTCCTCGAGCGCCTCTCCTCCCCCGCTGCGGGCGCGAACATCACGCGCATCGCTGGGCGCCTGCCGCTCAACGCCTCCTCCTCCGGCCTCGTGTTGCTCGCCTACGCGCCCGACGACGAGCGCGAGCGCGTGCTCGCGGGCCCGCTGCCGGCCGTCTCGCCCGAGACGGTCACGGATCCGGCCGAGCTTCGGGCGCGCCTCGCCGCGATCCGCCGCGACGGGTACGTCGTCGCGCCCGGATCCATCGAGGCCGTCTCGACGGGCGTCGCGGTGCCCGTGCGCCGCGGATCCGGCCCCGTCGTCGCGGCACTGTCGGTCGTGCTGCCGCGCGACGCGCCGACCGCGGGGGCGCTCGAGGAGCTGCGGGCGGCCGCCGCCGGCATCGCCAGGTCGCTGCGTTAGATTCCCATTCAACGGGAACCAAGCGGCGCCGCGTGCCGGGAAGCCGCCAGGATCGGGACATTCCGACCACGTCGAAGGAGACGGACATGACCGTGCGCACCCGCGTCACCATCATCGGAGCAGGCCCTGCGGGCCTGCTGCTCGCGCACCTGCTCGACCGGCAGGGCATCGAGTCGGTCGTGATCGACTCCCGCACCCGCGAGGAGATCGAGACGACGATCCGCGCGGGCATCCTCGAGCAGGGCACGGTCGAGGTGCTGAGCCAGACGGGCGCCTCCGACCGCGTGCTCACGGTCGGGCAGCGGCACGAGGGCATCGACCTCGCGTTCGCGGGCGAGCACCACCGCATCGACTTCGCGGCGACGACGGGCCGCGCCGTGTGGCTCTACCCGCAGCACGAGGCGCTGAAGGACCTCATCGCCGCGCGGCTCGCGGCAGGCCAGGACATCCGCTTCGGCGTGCGCGCCGAGCGCGTCGAGGATCCGGACTCCGACCGGCCGCGCGTCGTGGCGACCGACGGCGACGGCGCGCCCCTCGAGATCGAGGCAGACTGGGTCGTCGGCGCCGACGGATCCCGGTCCGTCGCCCGCGCGAGCATCAGCGGGCGCCACTCCGGCGCATTCCGCGAGTACCCGTTCGCGTGGTTCGGCATCCTGTGCGAGGCGCCTCCGAGCGCCGAGGAGCTCATCTACTCGAACTCGCAGCAGGGCTTCGCGCTCATCAGCCAGCGCAGCCCCGAGGTGCAGCGCATGTACTTCCAGTGCGACCCCGACGCCGACCCGAACGCGATGAGCGAGGCCGAGCTGTGGGACACGCTGCAGGCCCGCGTGCCCGGCACGACGCTCAACCAGGGCCGCATCTTCCAGCGCGACGTGCTGCGCTTCCGCAGCTTCGTCGCGAGCGACCTGCGCCGCGGCCGCGTCGTGCTCGTGGGTGACGCGGCGCACACCGTGCCGCCGACGGGCGCGAAGGGCATGAACCTCGCGGTCGCCGACGTCGTGCTGCTCGCCGACGCGCTGCGCGCCGCGCTCGCGGGCGACGACGCACCGATCGACGCCTTCCCCGAGCGGGCGCAGCAGCGCATCTGGAAGGCCCAGCACTTCTCGTGGTGGATGACGAGCATGCTGCACCTGCAGCCGGGCGCCTCCGACTTCGACCGGCAGCGGCAGCTCGGCGAGCTGCGCACCGTGGTCGAGTCGGAGGCCGGCCGCACGTACCTCGCGGAGGCCTACACGGGCTGGCCCCTCGCTGGCGTCGAGCGCGTGCTCGGCTGAGCCTCAGGCGAGGGCGATGCGGTAGGTGCGCACCTCGAACGGCGTGAGCGTCACCGACAGCGGGCCCGCGGGCAGCTCCGCGCCCGGGTCCTCGATGAGCGACGCCTCGCGGATGGCCGCGACGGGCGCGTCGATCGCGATCTCGCCCGTCGTGCGGCGCCCGTTCGGCTCGTAGACGCGCACGATGAGGTCGCCCGAGCGGTCGGCCGCGAGCTTGACGCCCGCGACGAGGATCCCCTCCGACGCGCGCACGAGCGGCGCGACGGGCGAGCCGATCACGAGGCCGTACCGGTGCGTCTGCTCGCCCTGGTCGGTCTCGGGATCCGGGAACCGGGGCGCGCGCAGCAGCGAGAGCCTGAGCGTCGTCCTGACACCCGCGTCGGGATCCGCGTCGCGCGTGACGACCCAGCCGAGCAGGTCGCGGGGCCGCTCGGGCTCGGGGCGCAGCGCGATGTCGCCGAAGAACGCCTCTGCGGCCTCGGGCGAGGCGCAGACGGCTCGGACGCGCGCGATG
>JAJUIM010000245.1 GCA_029267645.1 Microbacterium sp. | reverse complement strand
CGGAGCGGGTACGGCTGCGCGAGGCGGTCTTCGAGGACGTGGAGCCGGAGGCGCCGTCGGGCGACTACCTCGAGCTGCTCGCGACCGTCTCTCGCTACGCGCTGCTGTCCGCCGAAGATCGCGAGGCGCTGTTCGCGGCGATCGGGCCGCTGCTCGGCGCCTCGGTGCGGCTCGACGGATCCACGCTGCTGCTTGTCGTCGAAGCGGCCTGAGCGCGGACGATCGTCGACGCCGCGGTCGGCACACCCGACTCGCCCACGCGATCGACGCGTCGATGCGCGCACACGGCGCACGCAACGTACAGGATCACGCCCTCGCTCGTACGGTGCGCGGATTCGGTGACCCACGCGTGCTCGTGAGCGGCCGGCAGGTCGGCTGCGTCATGGATCGAGAGGCGCTCTGTCGTCATGCGTTCAACTCTGATGTCATGGTCTTATGCATCTCAACCCTTACGGGGAGTACGCAGTGCTGCTCGCTGCGTCCCTTGCGAATGAGTGGCCCGATGATCGTGCGGCGATCGAGGCGCGCACGCGCGAGTTCGGCATGACGATGGACTTCACGGAGCACGCCGATGATCACGAGGCGACGAGGCGCGTCATCGACCGATGGCTCGCCGTCGTCGACGCACGAGATCCCGCGGAGCGCGCTGCCCTGCTCAACGCCGAGATGGCCGGTGCGGCCGCCTATCCCCGCCTCGTGAACCACGATGACGAGGGCTGGCACCTGCACTACCGCGACGAGAACCAGTCGCTCGCGCACGTGCTGCACGCCGTCATCAGCGTCGGCACCGCCCTGCACCTCGCGACGCGCGGCATGCACCGGTTGCGTCGGTGCGATGCGGATCCGTGTCGCCGCGTGGTCGTCGACGTCACTCGCGGCGGGCGGCAGCGCTACTGCTCCGTGCGCTGCGCGAACCGCGATGCGGTGCGCCGCCACCGCGCGCGAGCCTCGCCGTCACCGAGCTGACGAGGACCGCGTCGCCGGCGCGCGCCCCTCGACACACGAAGCGGGGCGCGCATCCTGTCGGATGCGCGCCCCGCGGACCGTGCGTGGATCAGGACGCCGGCAGCACGAGCTCCTGGCCCGTCACGATGACGTCGGGGTTCGACAGCGTGTCCTGGTTGACGGCGAAGATGCCGAGCCAGCCGCTCTCGAGGCCCTTGGCCTCCGCGATCTCGAACAGCGTGTCGCCCGACTCGACCGTGTAGGTCTCGTCGGATGCCTCGACGTCGGGCAGCGTGTAGGCGGGCTCCTCGGCCGCGGGGGCCTCCTCCGCGGGAGCCGCGGGCTGCTCGGCGGGAGCCTCCTCGGCCGGAGCCGCGGGCTGCTCCTCGGCGGGCTCCGGGGCGGGCGCCTGCTCGCGGGGCTCGGCCGGGCCCGAGGCGCCGATCTGCGCCGAGCACGACGGCCATGCGCCCCAGCCCTGCGTTGCGAGCACGTTCTCCGCGACGCGGATCTGCTCCTCGCGCGACGCGGCGGCGGGGTTGCCCGAGCCGCCGTTGGCCTCCCACGTCGACTGCGAGAACTGCAGGCCGCCGTAGTAGCCGTTGCCGGTGTCGATGGCCCAGTTGCCGCCCGATTCGCACTGCGCGAGCGCGTCCCACGTGGCGTCGTCGGCCGCGTTGGCGGCCGTGGGCATGAGCACCGCACCCGCGACGGCCGCGAAGCCTGCGGCGACGAGGCCGCCCTTGGCGAGGCGCGACGAGCGGCGCGTGGTCGTGCGGTTGGGGGAATTCTTGGTCGAGAACACACTCATCTCCGCGGTCCCGTCTCCCGTGCGCGGTGTGCGCGCGGTCCGCCCGGCCGGAGGTATCTTCCGATGACATGGCGCGAGGGGCACTCGGGCGGATCAGACGGCGGCCCCTCGCGTTTGAGTCCGACCACGATACGCATACGTCACGATTCGGTAACAAACTGGCACAGGCGCTTGTCAGGAACCTCATCGCGCGTGTTCAGGGCCGGGACTGGCCCGCGCGACCGGGGAAAATGGACGGATGACCGCCGAACGCCGACACGCATTCGACCTCGATGCGATCGGGCGGGGGCTGCCCGTCGCCGACTCGCGCGCGCAGCTTGCGGCGGCGATCGGATCGGGCGCGGCCGTCGTCTCCGCGCCTCCCGGGACGGGGAAGACGACCTTCGTGCCGCCGCTCGTCGCGAGCCTCGTGACGGGTCGCGTCGTCGTCACGCAGCCGCGTCGCGTCGCCGTGCGCGCGGCGGCGCGGCGGCTGGCTGAGCTCGACGGATCCCGGCTCGGCGAAGCCGTCGGCTTCACCGTGCGCGGCGAGCGTGCCGTGTCGGCCGCCACGCGGGTGGAGGTCGTGACCCCGGGCGTGCTCCTGCGGCGCCTCCTCGACGACCCCGGCCTCGACGGCGTCGGCGCGGTCGTGCTCGACGAGGTGCACGAGCGCTCGCTCGACGGCGACCTGCTCCTGGGCCTGCTCGCGGAGGTGCGCGCCCTGCGCGACGACCTGGCGCTCATCGCGATGTCGGCGACGCTCGAGACCGAGACCTTCGCGCCGATCGTCGGGGGTGCCGCGGCCGCGGCCGTCGTCGACGTGCCGTCGGCGCTGCACCCGCTCGAGATCCGTTACGCGCCGGCTGCCGCACCGCGCGTCGATCAGCGCGGCACGACGCGGGAGTTCCTCGACCACCTGGCGCGCGAGACGGCGCGAGCCCACGCCGCGTCGGCGCACGACGCGCTCGTCTTCGTCCCGTCGGCTCGCGACGTCGACGACCTCGTCGCGCGCCTCGGGCCGCTCGCGCCAGACGCCGACGTGCTGCCGCTGCACGGGCGCCTCTCCTCCGCCGCGCAGGATCGCGCGACGGCGGGCCGGCGCGACGGCGACGCGCGCCGCATCGTCGTCAGCACGGCGCTCGCAGAGAGCTCGCTCACGGTGCCGGGCGTCCGGCTCGTCGTCGACGCGGGGCTGTCGCGCGAGGTGCGCCGCGACCGCGCGCGCGACATGACGGGCCTCGTCACGGTGAGCGCGTCGCGGGCGAGCGCCGACCAGCGGGCCGGCCGCGCGGCGCGCCAGGGGCCGGGCACCGTCGTGCGCGCGTACTCGGAGGCCGACTACGCCGCCTTTCGGCGCGCTGCCGAGCCCGAGATCGCGTCGGCGGATCTCGTCGACGCCATGCTGCTGCTCGCCGCGTGGGGCACGCCCGGCGGATCCGCCCTGCCCCTGCCGACCGCACCGCCCGCGAAGGCGTCGGAACGCGCGCAGGCGGCGCTCCGCGCGATGGGCCTCGTCGACGCGGGCGGGAGGATCACCGACGAGGGTGCGCGCGTCGCCCGGCTGCCCATCGGCGCCCGCGAGGCGCGGGCGCTGCGTTCGGCCGCCGCAGCGGGGATCCCTCGCGCGGCGACCGCGGAGATCGTCGCCGCGCTGGCGGGCGATCACCGCGCG
>JAJUIM010000455.1 GCA_029267645.1 Microbacterium sp. | reverse complement strand
CGCGTCGCCCGTGCGCCACAACTGCTCGGGCAAGCACGCGGCCATGCTCACGGCCTGCCGCGTCAACGGCTGGGACATCGAGACCTACCTCGACCCGGCGCATCCCCTGCAGGTGCACATCCGCGAGGTCGTCGAGCGCCTCACGGGTGTGAAGGTCGCCGGCACGGTCGTCGACGGCTGCGGCGCGCCCGTGCATGCCATGAGCCTCCAGTCGCTCGCGCGCGGCCTGCACCGGGCGGGCACGGCGAGCGAGTCGTCGCCCTTCGCCCTGCACCGCGTCGCCGCGACCCTGCTCGCGACCGTGCGCCTGCACCCCGCCGTCATCGAAGGCCCCGGCGGCGACGACACCCTCACGATCGAGCGCTTCGGGATCTTCTCGAAGAAGGGCGCCGAGGGCGTGCAGGTGCTCGTCGCGCAGGACGGCACGACGGTCGCCGTGAAGATGCTCGACGGATCCGGCCGCGCGGCCTCGCTCGTCGCGCTCGCGCTGCTCGCCCGCGCAGGCGTGCTGTCGGTGCAGGAGGTCGCGCAGGCGGCCGCCGAGCGCCCGCGCCTGCGCGTGACGGGCGGCGGCGCCCCCGTCGGCGTGATCCGCTCTGTCGTCTGAGTCACGGCAGCACGACCCGGCGCGGCGCCCGCCCGGGCGCGACGAGCCAGGCCCGGGCCGCCCGCGGGCGCGCGTAGGGCGGGAGGTCCCGCTCGCCCGCGAGGGTGCGCAGCTCGCTCGGGCAGTCGGATCCGATCACGAGGTCGCCGCGACCGCGCACGGCCTGCAGGAGGGCGTACTGCCGCTGCCACTCGTCGGCCTCGCCGACGATCGCGACGGGGCGCCCCTCCCCCGCCGCATCGAGGCTCGCGCCCGGCGCGAGGTCCGCGAGGGCCACGACCCGCACGCCGGGCTCCCACTCGGCGGCCAGCGCCTCGGCCCGGCGTGACGCCGCGCGCAGGACCAGGCCCGTGACCGGCGCTGCCGGACGCCAGAGTGCGTCGGCGACGTCGTCGCCGGGTGCCGGCTCGTCGGGCGGGAGCGCGAGCTGCGTCTCGAAGCCGTCGAGCACGGCGCGGCCGGCGGGCCTTCGCGCGTCGAAGCTCTCGCGGTCGGCGCCCGCGGCCGTGTGGTCGTGCACGGCGGGCAGCGCGAGGACGGCGCGGCGCGGCATGACGTCGGCGATGCGCCCGATGGCGCCCGCGAGGCGCGCGGCCGTGAGCACGACCGTCGTGCCGGTCGCGCCCGCGTCGCGCACGATCGCCTCGAGCTTCTCCCCCGCCGCCTGCCCGTACTCGGCCGGGAACCGCGACAGCAGCGCGTCGGCGTCGTCGGCGACGAACACCTCGGGCGGGTGCGATGCCGCGGCCTCGAGCGCGTCCCACGCGCCCTCACTGTCGCGCGGCACCTCGACGACGCGCACGCCGTGCTCCCGCGCGGCACCCGCGATCCACCGCGCGAGCGCCGTCTTGCCGCTGCCCGCGCCGCCGACCGCCAGCAGCCCGCGGTCAGATCCCGGCCGCAGCACGGCGTCGAACTGCCGCTGGCGCGCGGGATCGTCCGACCGCCCGAGCACGATCGCGCCGTCCTCCGTGAGCGCGGCGCGCGGGCGCCAGGTCGCCGGCAGCGGCTCGAGCAGCGGGCCCGGCGCGGCGGCCGCGCCCTCGTGCGCGCGG
>JAJUIM010000099.1 GCA_029267645.1 Microbacterium sp. | reverse complement strand
CGTCATCGAGGGGTGCGCGCGGGCCGGGTTCGACGCCGTCGAGTTCGACAACCTCGACACGTGGACGCGGTTCGACGCGATCGATCCCGAGGGCGCGCAGGCGCTCGCGCAGGAGTACGCCGTGCGCGCACACGAGGTCGGCCTCGCCGCGGCGCAGAAGAACGCCGTCGAAGTCGCCGCGACGGCGCGCGCCGAGCTCGGATTTGACTTCGCCGTCGTCGAGGAGTGCGCCGCGTGGGCCGAGTGCGCCGCATACGCCGAGGCGTACGGCGACAGCGTGCTGCAGATCGAGTATCCCGACGCGCTCGCGGAGGCGGGGCTGACCTTCGCCGACGTGTGCGCGGCGGAGGATCGCGCGCCGCTCACGATCCTGCGCGACCGCGCACTCGCGCCGCACGACGAGCCAGGCGCGCTCTACCGGCGCTGCTGAGCGCCCCGCCCCGGAATCGCGCCTCAGTCGTCGATCTGGCTGAAGAGCACTTCGCCCGTGGCGGCGTCGATCTGCACGTCGTACTGGGTCTGGCCGTCGCGCACGTCGGCCTCCCACACGGCGCGGCCGTCGTCCTCCTCGAGCGTGATCTGCGCGATCACGCCCTGCTGCGCCTGTTCGACGGCGGCGACCGCCTCGTCGTAGGCGACGCTCGCCGCCTCGAGCGCCGCGGCGTTCTCGGCGCGGTCCTCGGCGTCGTCGTCATCGGCCGTCGGGCCCTGTTCGATCGTGCTGCCGTCGGCCGAAACGATGACGATCTGCGTCGCGCCGTCGGAGGCCGTGAGCTCGACCTCCCACACGGTGTCGTGGCGCTCGGAGTCGACCGACGTCACGCTCGTGCCCTCGACGGCGGCGAGGGCCGTCGCGACCGCGTTGAGGAGGGCCTGGTTGCCCTCGCCCTCGAGCGTGAATCCGCTCTGCGACCCCTGCGACGGGGCTGCGGTCGAGGGTGCAGCGGCAGGGCTGCTCGGAGCGGCGCTCGGCTGCTCGGCACGGGCGCTCGAGGGGGCTGCCTCGTCAGCACCGCCTGCGCAGCCGGTCGCGACGAGCGCGATCGCAGCCGCGGAGGCGAGGATGCCCGCGCCGCGGCGTGCATGTTGGGTCGAAAAAAGCCTGGTCAGGGAAGATTTCGGCATATGACGATTATCCCGCGGCTGCGATGAGGGATCAAGGGGTTGCGAAATTGTCCCGGCCAACCCTCAGCACCGTCCGTATCCCTCAGCTCGCGCGGCCGAGGCGGCCGTCGAGCGCGTCGCGCGAGGTGAGGAAGCCCTCCGTGTACAGCTCGAGCATCGGCAGCGACGACTCGTCGACGAGGCGGCGGCTCACGCTCGCGAGATCGCCCCCGTCGTCGGCCGGCCGCAGCAGCAGCGACAGCAGGAAGGCGCCGACCGAGGAGAGCGTGAGATAGCGCGCGCGGGCGCGCTCGTCTCGGCTCGGCGTGAGCTCACCGCGCTCGACGGCGCTTGAGGCCGCCCGTTCGGCGTCGTCGATCATGCCCTCGACGAAGTCGCGGCCGATCGCGTCGCCGTCGAGGATCGCGTGGAAGACGTAGACGACGAGCGTCGCGTGCTCCTCGCTCTGCGCGAGCGCCGTGAGCAGCTGACCCGTGGCCGCGGCGTCGGCGTGCTCGTCCTTCGCACGGCGGATCCAGGCGCGCACGAACTCGTCGGCCGCCTGGCGCAGGCCGTCCTTCGAGCCGAAGCGCTTCATGATGAGCGCGGCGCTCACGCCTGCGTCCGCGGCGATGCCGCGGAGCGGGGCGTCGAATCCCTCGCGGGCGAACCGCAGCACGGCGGCGAGGACGATCGGGTCGTCAGCGAGGGTCGTCGATGCCATCTCTCGAGGCTAAACGCCCGTTCACGCGAGGGCAATCGGGCTCAGTCGATGCCGAGCTCCCGGCGCAGCCGCGCGACGTGGCCCGTCGCCTTGACGTTGTACTTCGCGAGCGTGACGACGCCCTGCTCGTCGAGCACGAACGTCGAGCGGATGACGCCCTCGATGATCTTGCCGTAGTTGTTCTTCTCGCCCCACGCGCCGTACGCGCGGTGCACCGACGCGTCGGGATCGCTCAGCAGCGGGAAGGCGAGGCCGTCGCGCTCCGCGAACTGCGCGAGCTTCGCCGGCTCGTCGCGCGAGATGCCGATGACGCGGTAGCCGGCGCCCGCGAGCGAGGCGAGGGAGTCGCGGAAGTCGCAGGCCTCGGTCGTGCACCCCGGCGTCATGGCGGCGGGGTAGAAGTACAGGACGACCTTCGAGCCGCGCAGGTCGCCGAGCGAGACGCTCTTGCCGTCCTGGTCGAGGAGGGTGAAGTCGGGGGCGGGGGATCCGGCGTCGAGGTGCGTGGCAGTCATCCCTCCAGCGTATCGGCGCCCTCAGTGCTCGTCGCGGTTCGCGAACGTCTCGAGCAGCCCCTGCAGCGACGCGAGGCGCGCGGGTGAGACGGATCCCTCGCGGGCGGCCTCGTTGAGCGCGCAGTCGGGCGCGTCGGGCAGGTGCGTGCAGCCGCGCGGACAGTTCGCCGCGACCTCGTCGAGATCGTGGAAGGCCCGCAGAATGTTGTCGGGATCCACATGGCCGAGCCCGAACGAGCGCACGCCGGGCGTGTCGATGACCCAGCCCGTGCCGTCCGATCCGCGGAACCGCAGCGACACGGTCGACGACGACGTGTGGCGCCCGCGGCCCGTCACCTCGTTGACGTGACCGGTGGCGCGATCCGCGTCGGGCACGAGCGCGTTCACGAGTGTCGACTTGCCGACGCCCGAGTGCCCCACGAACACGGTCGAATGGCCGACGAGGGCCGTCCCAATCTCCTCGAGCGGCGGGGCGTCCCGGCGCGAGAGGAACACGCGCAGGTCGTCGATGCCGTCGAAGTGCGCGAGGAACGGCGCGGGGTCGGCGAGGTCGGTCTTCGTGACGACCATGAGCGGGCGGATCCCCGCATCGAGCGCCGCGACGAGGTAGCGGTCGACGAGCCGCGGGCGGGGCGGGGGATCGGCCGCCGCGACCACGACGAGCATCTGGTCGGCGTTCGCGACGATCACGCGCTCGACCTGATCCGTGTCGTCGGCCGAGCGGCGCAGCAGGCTCGTGCGGTCCTCGATGCCGACGATGCGGCCGAGCGTGCCCTCGTCGCCCGAGGTGTCGCCGACGATGCGCGCCCTGTCGCCCGTGACGATCGCGGTGCGCCGCAGTTCGCGCGCGCGGGCCGCCGTGATCTCGCGCTCGTCGGATCCGCCCTCGTCGACGAGCACGCGGTAGCGGCCGCGGTCGACGCCGAGGATCCGCCCGATCACGGCGTCGTCGTGCGCGGGGCGGCGCTTCGTGCGGGGGCGGTTCGCCTTGGGGTTCGGGCGCACCCGCACCTGGCTCTCGTCGTAGAGGTCGTCCTCGTCGTCGACGTCGTCCCACCAGCTCACGCGCGCGTCACCCCTCGAGCATGCCCTGCCAGAGGCCGGCGAACTGCGGCATCGTCTTCGCGGTCGTGCCGATGTCGTCGATCACGACGCCCGGCACGCGCAGCCCGACGAGCGCGCCCGTCGTCGCGATCCGGTGGTCGTGGAACGCCTTCCACGGGCCGCCGTGCATCTCCTGCGGGATCACGCGGATCCCGTCGGGCAGCTCCTCGGCGCCGCAGCCGACGGCGCGGAGGTTCTCGACGAGCGCCGCGATGCGGTCGGTCTCGTGCATGCGGATGTGCCCGATGCCCGTGAACGACGACGGGCCGTCGGCGAAGGCCGCGAGGCCCACGAGCGTCGGCGTCAGCTCGCTCACGGCCGACAGGTCGAGGTCGACGCCGTGGATCGTCTTGCCGCCCGTGACCGTGACGGCGCCGCCGCGGCGCGTGACGCGCGCGCCGAGCAGCGAGAGGATCTCGGTCAGCTGCCCGCCAGGCTGCGTCGAGTGGGCGGGCCAAGAGGGAATCGTCACGGATCCGCCCGCGACCATCGCGGCGGCGAGGAACGGCGCCGCGTTCGAGAGGTCGGGCTCGATCGCGATCGTCTTGCCGCGCGGCACGGCGGCCGGCACGATCCACTCGTTCGCCGAGGGGCGCTCGACGTGCACGCCGCGGCGGGCGAGGGCGTCGATCGTCATCTCGATGTGCGGCAGACTCGGCAGGCGCGGGCCCGTGTGCTTGAGGTGCAGGCCGACGTCGAAGCGCGGCGCCGCGAGCAGCAGGCCCGAGACGAACTGGCTGGATCCCGACGCGTCGATCTCGAGCTCGCCGCCGCGGATGTGGCCGTGACCGTGCACCGTGAACGGCAGGCTCCAGGATCCGCCGTCGTCGATGTCGACGCCGAGGTCGCGCAGCGCCTTGATCATGGTGCCCATGGGGCGGTGCAGCGCGGTCTCGTCGGCCGTCAGCCGCACGTCGCCGTCGGCGAGGCCGAGCAGCGGCGCGATGAAGCGCATGACGGTGCCGGCCTGGCCGCTGTCGATCTCGCAGCCGCCCGTGAGCTGGCGCGGCGGCGTCACCTCGACGTCGTGGCCGAACGGGCTCTCGCCGGGCACGCGGTCGACCGTCACGCCGAGGGCGCGCAGCGCATCGGCCATGCGGTACGAGTCGGCCGAGTGCAGCGGCGACTGGATGAGCCCGGGGCCGTCGGCGAGCGCCGCGAGGATCAGCTCGCGGTTCGTCAGCGACTTGGATCCGGGCACCGTGACGGTCGCGCTGAGCGGCGTCGTCGCCGCGGGCGCGTCGTACGGGCCCCGGGGGGCGTCGGTCGGGGCAGCGGACGTGGGGGAATACCCTCGCGTGGTCATCGGTTCCACCCTAGTGAAGGTTGACAGGAGGTGCCGGATGACTCTGGCGACGTGTGTTGTGGAGCGACCACAGGCGAGGATCGATCCCGTCGACGTAGGCTGGCCCGTGATGACCGAGGCCGACATTCCCCCGATCGCCGATCCCCGCGACCAGTTCGAGGAGCAGGCGCTGCCGTACATGGACCAGCTCTATGGTGCGGCGATGCGCATGGCGCGCAATCCTCAGGATGCGGCCGACCTCGTGCAGGACACCTTCGTCAAGGCGTTCGCCTCGTGGGACAAGTTCACGCAGGGCACCAACCTCAAGGCGTGGCTGTACCGCATCCTGACGAACACGTACATCAACGGCTATCGCAAGAAGCAGCGCGAGCCGTACCAGGGCGCGATCGACGACCTCGAGGACTGGCAGCTCGGCGGCGCCGAGTCGACGACCGCCTCGAGCAGCCGCTCGGCTGAGGCTGAGGCGATCGACCGCATGCCTGCGTCGGCCGTGAAGGACGCGCTGCAGGAGCTTTCGGCCGATTTCCGCATGGTCGTCTACCTCGCCGACGTCGAGGGATTCGCTTACCAGGAGATCGCCGACATCATGGAGACGCCCATCGGCACCGTCATGAGCCGCCTGCACCGCGGCCGGCGGCTGCTGCGGGACAAGCTGAGGGGATACGCGGCCGAGCGAGGCATCGGCGCGGCGACGACAGGAGCGGACAAGTGAGCGACTGCGGATGCGCGAAGGCACGCGCCGATCTCGAGGCGTTCGTGCGCGGCGAGATCGACTGCTGCGAGACGGCGCACACCGAGATCCGCGAGCACATCGACAACTGCCCGGAGTGCCAGAACGAGGCGACCGTCGCGCGCACGCTGACGGTGGCCGTGCACAGGGCATGCGCCGACGAGTCGGCGCCCGACGACCTGCGGCTGCGCGTGATCGCGAAGCTGCGGGACGTGCAGGCCGAGCCCCACTGACCCGCGGCCGTCCGTAGGCTGGAGCGGTGAGCACCTTCGACGCACGAACCGTTCCGGCCGACCCCACCTCGCGCGAGCGCCTGGCGGGATCGGGTCTCGACTACCGCGTCCTCGACGACGCCGCGCTCGCCGACCACCTTCGTGCCGAGCACCGAGGCTTCCTCGGCCCCGAGCCGACGGACAAGGAGGTCGAGGAGGAACTCGAGCTCCACCGCGAGCGTCGCGTCATCGGCGTGTACGACGCCGAGGCCGTCCAGCCGTACCCCGTCGCGACCGAGTGCTCGTGGGCCGTGCCGCTCACGGTGCCCGGCGGCGAGCTGCCGATGTGGGCCATCAGTGGCGTCACCGTCTCGGCGAGCCACCGCAGGCGCGGCATCGCGCGCGGCATGCTCGAGGGCGAGCTGCGCGCTGCGGCGGGCGCGGGCTTCGCGATCGCGGGCCTCACGGTCACCGAGGCCACGATCTACGGCCGCTACGGCTTCGCCTCCGCGGTCCCGAGCGCGACCGTGACGGTCGACGCGAAGCGCGCCGGCTGGGGCGCGCTCGAGCCGGCGGCGCGGATCCAGTTCGTCGACCGCGAGCAGCTCGCGGACGACCTGGGCGCTCTGCACGAGCGCACGCGCCGCGACCGCGTGGGCGACATCGGCGTCTGGCCGCGTCGCTGGAAGGAGGTCGCGGGCCTCGTCGCGGGCGCCGAGAAGCCGCGCCACGTGCGCGGCGTGCGCGCGATCGACGCGTCGGGCGAGCTCGTCGGATCCATGGCGTTCCAGGTCGAGGACGGTCCCGACTACCGCAACCACACGTTCCGCATCCTGCAGCTCATCGCGGCGACCCCCGACGCGCGCGCTGCGCTGTGGCGCTTCGCCATCACGTACGACCTCGTCTCGACCGTCAAGGCGCGCCTGCAGCCGGTCGACGACGCGCTGCCTTGGCAGGTGCGCGACATGAACGGCGTCGACCAGCGCATCGTCGAGCACGGCTGGCTGCGTATCCTCGACGTGCCCGCCGCGCTCGCCGCCCGCTCGCTGTCGGGCGCCTTCGGCGTGCGGCTGCGCGTGACGGATCCGCTCGGCATCGCCGACGGCGCGTGGACGCTCGCGCAGCTCGGCGCCGAGGGGCCGCGCATCGAGCCGCTCGCAGAGGGCGAGACGGCCGATGTCACGCTCGACATCGGCGCGCTCTCGGCCGCGTACCTCGGCGCAGTGCGCCTCGAGACGCTCGCGGCCGCGGGCCGCGTCGCGGGATCCGCCGACAAGATCCGGGCGCTCTCCGAGGCCCTGCGCACGGCCCCGGCCCCGCACCTCTCGATCGTGTACTGAGCCGGCGCGCGGACCG
>JAJUIM010000428.1 GCA_029267645.1 Microbacterium sp. | reverse complement strand
GCGACGACGTCGACGCGCGAGCGCGGCACCATGGCGTGCGCGACGTCCTGCTGCGGGAACTCGATGACGCGGTCGATGAGCAGCGAGAGCTCCTCGGGCGTCGCGTGCGCCTCGACGTCGTGCACGGGCTCGATCCGCAGCAGCTTCAACAGGCCGTTCGCCGCCATGTCGAACACGGCGATGAGCCAGCCGAAGACCGTGAGGTAGACGAGCGTCGATCGAGACAGCGCCTTCGCGAGCGGCTCGGCGACGTAGCCGACGAGCACGCCCGTGACGGTGATACCGAGCTGCGCGCCCGACAGCATGAACGACATGCGGCGCGTGACGCGCAGCGCGCGCTGCGCTGCGCCGTCTCCCGCCTCCGCGAGCGCGCGCAGGCGCGACCGGTCGACGGACATGTAGGCGAACTCCTGCGCCACGAAGTAGCCGTTGGCGGCGATGATCGCCAGCACGGCGAGGATCCCGACCAGGAGAAGGAGCGTCGCGATGATCATGCGCCCCTCCCCTCGCCGGGAGCGGCGTCACAGAGCGCGACGGGGGGACGAACAACTCGGAGGTTCGTCGGAAGACGGCCCTGGGCTCGCGGACGAGTCCATCGGTCGAGATCACGCTCCATCTCATCTGTGTGAACGGGGAGCATCAGCGTGCACGACGGCCCCACGCACGGTCATCGGACGGATCGGCGGGCGGCGGCCCACGACCCGGGTTCCGGCCCCTAGCCTGGATGAATGGCGACGACAGAGATCACGACCGAGAACCTCAACGAGACGATCGGCACCGAGGGCATCGTCCTGCTCGACTTCTGGGCGGACTGGTGCGGCCCGTGCAAGATGTTCGGCCCCGTCTTCGAGAAGGCCTCGGAGGAGAACCCAGACATCACGTTCGGCAAGATCGACACCGAGGCGCAGCGCGAGCTGGCCGCGGGCTTCCAGATCACGTCGATTCCGACCCTCATGGCCTTCCGCGACGGCATCGGCGTGTTCGCCCAGCCCGGCGCGCTGCCCGAGCAGAGCCTCAACCAGGTCATCGACGCCGTGCGCGGCCTCGACATGGACGACGTGCGGCGGCAGCTCGCCGAGCGCCAGGCGCAGAGCGACAGCTGACGAACGACGAAGGCGGCCCCGGGGAATCCTCCCCGGGGCCGCCTTCGTCATGCCGTGGTGTCGTGCGCGCAGATCACTCGGCGGGGATCACGGCGCCGTCGGGCCACTCCTCCTCGATGAACTGCTTCGTCTCGTCGGAGTGCAGCAGCTCGTCGAGCTTCACGAGCGCCTCGTTCGTCTCGTCGCCCGCGCGGACCGCGAGGAAGTTCGCGTAGGGGTTGCCCTCGCCCTTCTCGACGACGATGCCGTCCTCGACGGGCGACAGCCCCGCCTCGATCGCGTAGTTGCCGTTGATGACCGACGCGTCGACGTCGTCGAGCGTGCGCGCGAGCGACGCCGCATCCGCCTCGACGAACTCGAAGTTCTTCGGGTTGTCGACGATGTCGCCCACCGTCGCCTCGACGACGTCGACCGAGTCGTCGAGCGTGATAAGGCCCTCCTGCGCGAGCAGGTCGAGCGCGCGGCCCTGGTTCGACGGGTCGTTGTTGATGCCGATCGTCGCGCCGTCCGGCAGGTCGGCGACGTCGGTCACGCTGTTCGAGTACAGGGCGAACGGCTCGATGTGCACGCCGTCGAAGTGCGCGAGCTCGTAGCCCTGGCTCTCGACCTCCGAGTCGAAGTACGGCAGGTGCTGGAAGTAGTTCGCGTCGAGCTCGCCGTCGGCGAGGGCGCGGTTCGGCAGCGCGTAGTCGTCGTACGAGACGATCTCGAGGTCGAGGCCCGCGTCCTC
>JAJUIM010000319.1 GCA_029267645.1 Microbacterium sp. | reverse complement strand
GTGGGTCGGTCGCTGCGGCGAGTGCCAGCAGTGGGGCACGGTCGTCGAGCAGGGCGCGAAGCCCGCGGCGACGCGCGTGGCAGCGCTCGCGCCCACGGCGGCCGCGCGCCCCATCACGCAGGTCGCGACGAGTGAGTCGCCGCGCCGGCCGAGCGGCGTCGGCGAGTTCGACCGCGTGCTGGGCGGCGGCGTCGTGCCGGGCGCCGCCGTGCTGCTGTCGGGCGAGCCGGGCGTCGGCAAGTCGACGCTGCTGCTCGAGGTCGCGGCGCGCGCCGCCCGCGAGGGCCGCCGCGTGCTCTACGTGAGCGCCGAGGAGTCGGTGGCGCAGGTGCGCCTGCGCGCCGAGCGCACGGGCGCGCTGCACGACGAGCTCTTCCTCGCGAGCGAGGTCGACCTCGCGACCGTGCTCGGCCACATCGACACGGTCGAGCCCGAGCTCGTGATCGCCGACTCGGTGCAGACCCTCGCCTCCTCCGAGCAGGACGGCGCGGCGGGCATGCCCGGACAGGTGCGCGAGGTCGCGTCGACGCTCATCCGCGTCGCGAAGGATCGCGGGCTGCCGATCATCCTCGTCGGCCACGTCACGAAGGACGGGCAGGTGGCGGGCCCCCGCGTGCTCGAGCACCTCGTCGACGTCGTGTGCCACTTCGAGGGCGACCGCCAGACGTCGCTGCGCTTCATCCGCGCGCTCAAGAACCGGTTCGGCCCGACCGACGAGGTGGGCTGCTTCGAGATGACGGGCGACGGCATCCGCGAGGTGCCCGACCCGTCGGGCATGTTCCTGTCGCAGGGCGCGCCCGAGCCCGGCACGTGCGTCGGCATCTCGCTCGAGGGGCGCCGCGCGCTGCCCGTCGAGGTGCAGGCGCTCACGGTGCCGACGAAGGCGCCCAACCCCCGGCGCATCGTGCACGGCGTCGACGCCTCGCGCGTCGCCATGGTGCTCGCGGTGCTCGAGCGGCGCGCGGGCATCAAGACGAGCGATATGGACGTGTACGTCTCGACCGTCGGCGGCGTGCGCTTCACCGAGCCCGCGGCCGACCTCGCGATCGCGATCGCCGTCGCGGGCACCCTGCGGTCATGGGCCGTGCCGCGCGACGTCGCCGCGGCCGGCGAGCTGTCGCTCGCGGGCGAGGTGCGACCCGTCACGCAGGCGAGCCAGCGCCGGTCCGAGGCCGAGCGCCTCGGCTACGTGCACGTCATCGACGACCGGGTCGGCAAGATCCGCTCGGCGCTCGACGACGTGCAGATCCACTCGGGCCGCGTGCCCTCGCGCGACGTGCCGAAGTTCTGACGACACGGCTTCGCCGAGCGCCTGAGGATTGCGCGGGCGTCGGACGGATCCGGTCCGCGCGTCAGGCGCTCGGCGAAAAGGCAGACGCTCGGCGAGCGGTCAGGCGACGCTGACGCTGCGCGCGGTCTCGGTGAGGGTCGCGGCCGAGGCGTGGAACAGCTCGAGCTCGCGCTCCGAGAAGCGGGTCTGCGTGACGGGGTGGGCGCCCGAGCTGTTGACGATGCAGGGCACCGACATCGCGATGCTGTCGACGCCGTGGAAGTCGTGCAGCACGGGCGAGACGGGCAGGATCGCGTGCTCGTCGCGCAGCACCGCCTCGGTGATGCGCGTGGCCGACAGGCCGATCGCGTAGTTCGTGGATCCCTTGCCCTCGATGACCTTGTAGGCCGCCGTGCGCACGCGGGTCGCGATGTCGTCGAGGTCGTCGGGGTTGAAGACGCGCTCGCCGTTGCGGGTCCACTCGAGCAGCGGCACGGGCCCGATCGCCGCCGACGACCAGAGTGGGAACTCGCTGTCGCCGTGCTCGCCGACGATGTGCGCGTGCACCGAGCGCGCCGCGACGCCCGCGCGCTCGGCGAGCAGCCACCGCAGGCGCGAGGTGTCGAGCACGCAGCCCGAGGCGAACAGGCGCGCGGGGTCGATGCCGGTCTGCTCGACCGCGAGGAACGTGAGCACGTCGCACGGGTTCGTCACGATGATGACGATCGCGTCGGGCGATGCGTCGAGCAGCTGGGGGATCATCGAGCGGAAGATGCGTGCGTTCGTGTCGATCAGCTCGAGGCGGGTCTGCCCCGGGCGCTGCGCGGCGCCCGCCGTGACGACGATGACGTTCGACCCGGCGGTCGCGGCGATGTCGGCCGAGCCGACGATCGAACTCGACCCCGTGAACATCGCGCCGTGCGCGAGGTCGAGCGCCTCCGCCTCGACGCGAGCGGCGTCGATGTCGTAGAGAACGACGTCGCGAGCGGCGCCTCGGATGAGGGTGGCGTATGCCGTGGCCGAACCAACCGACCCGGCTCCGACGATGGTGACCTTCGCGTTCTCGATAGCGGCCATATCCACATCTTTGCAGGGCTCCGATCGCTGCGGAACCCCCTGGCCACAGGGTGCCTCCAGTCGGGATCGAAACGGTTCAATTGCGGGCGTCGAGAGGGAGAAAAGACACGGCATAGAAGTTCGTTCGCGAGGGTGGTTCGTGAGCGAGTGCGCGAGCTTCGATCTCGTAGCCGTCTCGAAGATCTCGATATTCAGGAGGCCCGTGTCTGACCAGCCGTCGTTCTTCCAGCGAACGATGACTCGAAAAGCGGCGACGATTCTTGCCGGTGCAGTGCTCGTCCTCGGCATCGGAGCTGGGTCCGCCACCGGTGCGTCGGG
>JAJUIM010000215.1 GCA_029267645.1 Microbacterium sp. | reverse complement strand
CGGCACCTGCGTCCGCGTCGGCGGCGTCGTCGGCGTCGGCCGAGTTGGTGTCCTCGGCCTCGTCGTCGTTCGCGGCAGCGGCGCCCGCGACAGCGAGCCCCGCGACACCGGCGGCAGCGCCCGCGGCGACGAGCCCGGCCGGGCGACCGCGCTCGTCGTCGGAGCCCTCGTCGGCCTCGTCATCGCCCCGCGCCGTGTCGGCGGGAGCGTCATCGTCCTCGGCCGAACCGTCGGCGGCGTCGGCGCGATCCGCGTCGTCCTCGGCGTGCTCGAGCGCGGCGTCGTCCACGGCACTGTCATCCGCGTCGTCACTCACGGGCTCGGCGTCGCCCACGACCGCGTCGTCAGCGCCGTCGGTGCCGGCAAGCGCCGCATCGCCGTCCACAGCACCAACGCCGACCGGCTGCTCGCCGCCGTCGGAATCCGCCGACTCGTCCGATGAGCCGTCGCCCGCGACGTCCCCGTCACCGGCCGCGCCGGCGACGGCAGCCCCGGCAGCAGCTCCAGCCCCCGCCGCGCCGAGCGGCGCGGGCTCGAGGGCGGCCGTGCGGGCGGGCGCAGTCCACGTGCCGTCGATGATCTGCAGGTAGATGTCCTCGAGCGTGGGCCCGCGGTGCGTCAGCGTCGTGAGGGCGATGCCCGCGCGCGCGGCGAGGGATCCGATCTCGGCCGTCGACGTGCCGTCGATCGCGATGCCCGAGCGCAGGACGCGGTAGTCGAGCCCGGCCTCGTCGAGCGCGCGCGTGAGCCCGGCGCGGTCCTCGGCGTCGACCGTGACGACGCCGCCGTCGGTCTCGCTCAGCAGCTCGATGGGGCCCTCGAAGAGCAGCTCGCCGTCGTTCAGCACGAGCAGCGCGTCGGCGACCTGCTCGACCTCGCTGAGGAGGTGCGACGACATGAGCACGGTGCGGCCCTCGTCGGCGAAGCGGCGCATGAGCAGGCGGATCCAGCGGATCCCCTCGGGGTCGAGCCCGTTCGCGGGCTCGTCGAACACGAGCACGCTCGGATCGCCCAGGAGCGCCTCGGCGACCGCGAGGCGGTGCTTCATGCCGAGCGACAGGTTGTCGATGCGCATGTCGCCCATCTCGCTGAGGCCGACGATCGTGAGCACCTCGCCCACGCGGCCCGCACCGACCCCGACGCGGCGCGCGGCGCGCGTGAGGTACTTGCTCACCGACTTGCGGCGCGCCCGCTCGAGCGACGCGATCGACATGACCGCCCCGATCGACGTCGCGGGGCGCGCGATGTGCTGGTAGTCGGTGCCGCCGATCGTCGCGCGGCCGCGCGTGGGGCGCAGGTCGCCGAGCAGGATCCGCAGCGTCGTCGTCTTGCCCGCACCGTTCGGTCCGAGGAATGCGGTGACGCGGCCGGGGTCGACGCGCGCCGTCAGTCCGTCTACGGCGGGCATGTCGCCGAAGACCATCGAGACGTCGGCGAACTCGATCACCTTGCCGTCGCTCATGTGGTGCCTCCTCAGAGTGCGGTGTCCCTCCATCTTGGCGGATCACGCCTGAACGGTGTGGGAACCGGGCCCGGGTAACGTGAGTTGTGTGACCCCGATCGCTCGCGATGACCGCGTCCTCGTCCGCAAGCACAGCGCCCTGGGGCGCATCACGCTCGACCGTCCCCGGGCGATCGGCGCGGTCGATACGCCCATGCTCGACGCCATCACCGACGCGCTCGCCGAGATGCGCGCCGACTCCGACATCGACACGATCCTGCTCGACGCCACGAGCGATCGCGGATTCTGCTCGGGCGGCGACATCCGCCAGCTGCACGGGCGCATCGCGGAGGGCGACTTCGACGCCGTCGAGCGCTTCTTCCGCACCGAGTACCGCCTGAACGCCGCGATCGCCGAGTTCCCCGTGCCGGTCGTCGCGTTCGCCGACGGCATCACGATGGGCGGCGGCATCGGTCTCGCGGGGCCCGCGCAGGTGCGCATCGTGACCGAGACGTCGCGGCTCGCGATGCCCGAGACGCGCATCGGCTTCACGCCCGACGCGGGCGGATCCTGGCTGCTCGCGCACGCGCCCGGCCGCATCGGCGAGTACCTCGCCCTCACGAGCGACACGATGGACGCGGCCGACGCGATCTACGCGGGGTTCGCGGATCACTTCGTGCGGCGCGACGACCTCGCGGCCGTGCGCGAGGCGCTCGAGACGCGCGCGGATCCCGCGACGCCGGGCGAGCTCGTGCTCCTGTTCGACGAGACGCCCGACGAGAGCGACCTGCGCGCCGCCCGCGAGTGGATCGACGACGCGTTCGCGCGCGAGACGGTCGTCGAGGTGCGCGAGCGGCTGCGCGAACTCGCGTCGGATCCGCGGTGGCAGGACGCGCGCCGGTCGCCCGCGGCGGCGCTCGCCGCACTCGACGAGCGGCCCCCGACGGCGCTCGCCGTCACGCTCGCCGCGATCCGCTCTGCCCGCGCGCTGCCGAACCAGCGCGCGGCGCTCGAGCAGGAGCTGCGCCTCGTCATGTGGTTCGCGCGCGAGCAGCCCGACATGCTCGAGGGGATCCGCGCGCAGATGATCGACAAGGATCAGTCGCCGCGCTGGAATCCCGCGACGCTCGACGCGCTGGAGCTCGACATCGTCGGCCAGGCGTTCCGGCACGAGGTGCGGCCGCTCTTCGACTGATGGTGTTGATCCGCGTTACAGCGGGTCTATCCGCGCGCAACACGAGGTGCGTAGGGTGGGGGCGCCAGCAGACGACCGTCGCGGCCTCGGAAGGGCATCCCATCATGGTGAGCAAGCAGCAGTTCGGAACCTACGGCGTGTGGCTCTCGGAGCCCGCGTGGAAACCCGGGACGGCGGCCGTCGCCGAGCGCCTCGGGTTCCGCACGCTGTGGATCGGCGGATCCCCGGGCGGCGAGCTCGAGAGCGTCGAGGCCGTGCTGAACGAGACCGAGAGCGTCACGGTCGCGACGGGCATCGTCAACATCTGGAAGACCGACGCCGTCGAGGCGGCAGCCGCGTTCCTGCGGATCGCGGACGAGCACCCGGGCCGCTTCGTGCTCGGCATCGGATCCGGCCACCGCGAGGCGACGCCCGAGCGTGTGCGCCCCCTGTCGGCGCTGCGCGCCTACCTCGACGTGCTCGACGCCGAGGGCGTGCCCGTCGAGGCGCGCCTGCTCGCGGCGCTCGGCGACAAGACGCTCGCGCTCGCCGCGGAGCGCTCGCTCGGCGCGCACCCCTACCTGACGAACCCCGCGCACACGGCGCACGCGCGCGGGATCCTCGGCGACGCGCTGCTCGCCCCCGAGCTCAAGGTGTCGCTCGCGGGCGACCAGGAGCAGGCCCGCGCGGCGGCGCGCGCCTACCTCAAGCGCTACTTCGGGCTCGAGAACTACGTCGGCGCGCTGAAGCGCTTCGGCGTCGCGGACTCGGAGTTCGACGGTGGCGGATCCGACGCCCTCGTCGACCTCGTGGCGGCGAACCCGACGGCGGCGGCAGCGGCCGCGGGCGTGGCCGCGCACGTCGACGCGGGCGCGGATCACGTCAGCGTGCAGCCGATCGGCCGCGACGTGCTCGGCGACCTCGAGCGCATCGCCGACGCCCTCGGTCTCACGCAGGAGTAGGCGGCGCGCAGAACGAACGCCGAGGCCCCTGCGCTCCGATGGCGCGCAGGGGCCTCGGTCGTCTGCCGTCAGGCCCGGTCGGGTCGCTCGTCGGCGTCGGCGTCGCCCGCGGCGTCGGCTGCGTCGGGCTCGGGCGGGCCGCCCACGACGGGCATCTCGGCCGTGCCGAGCGACGCCTCGATCGCCTCGACCTCGTCGACGTCGACCGCCGCGTGCTCGAACTGGCTCTGGTACAGCCGCCAGTAGGCGCCCTTCTTCGCGATGAGCTCGTCATGGGCGCCCTTCTCGACGATCG
>JAJUIM010000380.1 GCA_029267645.1 Microbacterium sp. | reverse complement strand
GTGCAGAAGCTCTGCCGCGTGATCGTGGACGAGTGGGGCGGCGACGCGGCCGCGATCTGGACCGAGGGCGATCCGACGGGCGCCGAGGTGCTGAAGCGCCTCAAGAAGCTGCCGGGCTTCGGCGACCAGAAGGCCCGCATCTTCCTCGCGCTGCTCGGCAAGCAGTACGGCTTCGAGGGATCCGGCTGGCGCGAGGCCGCGGGCGCGTACGGCGAGGAGGGATCCTTCCGCTCGGTCGCCGACATCACGGGCCCCGAGAGCCTCGCAAAGGTGCGCGAAACGAAGCGCGCGGCGAAGGCAGCGGCGAAGGCGGCGAGGTAGGACGCGTTCCCGAGTGCCGACACGCCCTCGGCCGCGCGCACGAGGGCGTGTCGGCACTCGGGAAGGGCAGACTCCTCTCATGAGCGACATCGACGGGTTCATCAGCGGCGTCTCGAGCCCCAAGCGGCGGCGAGACGCCGAAACGCTGCTCGCGCTCATGCGGGAGGTGACGGGCGAGGATCCGCGCCTCGACGGCACGATCGTCGCGTTCGGCTCGTACCACTACCGCTACGCCTCGGGCCGCGAGGGCGACGCCCCCGCGGCCGCGTTCTCGCCGCGCACGGCCGCCACGACGGTCTACGTCATGGACGGCGTCGCGGCGCACGAGGCGGACCTCGCGCTGCTCGGCCCGCATACGACGGGCGTCGGCTGCATCTAGCTGAAGGACCTCGAACAGAACGACCTCGACGCGCTGCGGCGCATCGTCGCGCGCTCGTACGCGACGCTCACGTCGGGCGTGTTCGGAGGGCCGGCGAAGGCGTGACGAGGCACCTCGCCTGGGACGGATGCCGCAACCTGCGGGATCTCGGCGGGCTCGCGACGCCGCTCAGCGCGACCGGTGCGACGCTGCCGGGGCGGATCGCGCGCGGGCCGCGGCGCGAGATGCTCACCGCCCGCGGATGGCGCGACGCGCGGGCATGGGGGCTCGCGCACATCGTCGACCTGCGGTGCGATGGCGAGGCGGGGCCGGGCGTCCAGGCCCTGCTCGTCGAGGCCTGATCCTGGGGCGGGCCTTCCGAGGATCCCTTCACGCCCCGACCGTACGGTTGGCCGGGACGGGGCATCCTCTCCCGCTGCAGCCGCACGACGACGAAACCAGGACGCATGAACGACAAGCCCAGGGCCGCGCTGTTCCTCCTCGCCGCGATCCTCGCGGAGGTGACCGGGTCGCTCTCGCTCAAGGGCGCGCTCGACAACCCGGCGCTGTACGCGCTCGTGGTCGCGGGGTATCTCGGTGCCTTCGCCTTCCTCGCCCTGACGCTGCGCGCGGGGATGCCGCTCGGCGCGGCCTACGGCATCTGGGGCGCGTGCGGCGTCGCCCTCACAGCCGTGTTCTCGACGCTGATCTACGGCGAGGCGCTGAACCTCACGATGGCGATCGGCATCGCGGTCGTGATCGCGGGCGTGCTCTGCGTCGAGCTCGGCTCGTACGCGGGGCGGCAGGCCCAGGAGGCGTCGTCGTGATCGCCTGGCTCGCCCTCACCGGCGCCATTGCCTTCGAGGTGTTCGGCACCGTGTCGCTGCGACTCGCCGTCGACAAGAAGCGCTGGTACGCCGCCGTCGTGGTCGGGTACGCCGTGGCGTTCACGCTCCTCGGCGTCACGCTCGCGAACGGCATGCCGCTCGGCGTCGCCTACGGCATCTGGTCGGCGGTCGGCGTCGCGGTCACGGCGGTGCTCAGCAGGATCCTCTTCAAGGAGCCGCTCACGTGGCTGATGGGGCTCGGGATCGTGCTGATCGTCGGCGGCGTGCTCCTCATCGAGACGGGCGCGACGCACTGAGCGCGCTCGCCCGCCGGCGCGCGGCGCGGATCCCTCCGTCGATCGCCGCGGCGCACACGACGCCCGCCGCGTAGAACACCAGGTCGAGCGCGGAGAAGACGGTGCCGAACACGAGCAGGATCCGGCGCATGGCGCGAGCGTACGGCAGCATGCTGCGGGGGCCCGCCGAACCGCTCCGAGGAGGGTGGCGGGGCCGGATCAGGCGCCGCGGAGGCGCTCGGCCAGGTAGCCGTAGAGGCCGTCGAGCGGGATGCGCTCCTGGCCCATCGTGTCGCGGTCGCGCACGGTCACGGCGTTGTCCTCGAGGCTGTCGAAGTCGACCGTGACGCACAGCGGCGTGCCGATCTCGTCCTGGCGGCGGTAGCGGCG
>JAJUIM010000271.1 GCA_029267645.1 Microbacterium sp. | reverse complement strand
GTCGTCGACGCGAGGTGGGGCGAGCTCGACTTCGAGACGCCGTGGAGCGCGACGCGCGAGCGCCGCCGCATCGACGAGTACATCCGCAGGCTCGACGACTACCTCGCGCAGGTGGGCGCGCAGGACGGCGCCGTGCTCGCCTCCGAGGCGCCGTTCGGGTTCGCGATCGCGCTCGACGACGAGCGGGTGATCCCCTCTGGCGAGCGCGGGCCGGGTCGGGCGATCGTGCGCGGCGTCATCGACAGGGTCGAGACCTATCCGCGCGGATCGGGGGAGCACCCGCTCGCGCGCTCGCGCGGCTTCGAGGCGATGCGGGCCGTCGACGATGACGCGCCTGCCCGCGTCGTCGTCGTCGACCTCAAGAGCGGCAAGAGCGAGGCGCGCGTGTCTGACGCGAGGGTCGCCGACGACGCTCAGCTCGCCGCCTATCAGGTCGCGGTCGAGCAGGGCCTCGTGCCGGGCGCCGATCCGGCGTCGCTCGCGGGCGCGCGCCTCGTCGTCGTCTCGCAGACGCTCGCGAAGAGCGCCTATCGCGTCGCGCACCAGCACGCGCTCGTGGGCGAGGAGCGTGCGGCGTTCATCTCGCGCGTCGTCGCGGCGGCCCGCGGCATGTCTGCCGCGCGCTTCGTGGCCGAGGTCGAATCCCACTGTCAGGGCGAGCGCTTCGCGCCCGTCTGCCGCATCCACACGATCAAGGCGGTGAGCGCGTGACCACGCCCTCTTCTGCGAACCTGTCCGCCGATACGATCGCGCGGGCGCTCGGGCTGTTCACGCCCACGCCCGCCCAGCGCGCGGTCATCGAGGCGCCGGCCGAGCCCGCGCTCGTCGTCGCGGGCGCGGGCAGCGGCAAGACCGAGACGATGTCGGCGCGCGTGCTCTGGCTCGTCGCCAACGGCCACGTGCGCGCCGACCAGATCCTCGGCCTGACCTTCACGCGCAAGGCCGCGGGAGAGCTCGCCGAGCGCGTTGCCCGCCGCCTCGAGCAGATCGACGAGTTCGGCCGCAGGGGGCTCCTGCCGCACCTGGCCGAGATCGTCGAGAGCCCCGAGTTCGCACGCATCGCGCAGGCCGACTCGCCCGCGCAGCGGGCCGCGATCCGCGGCGACGTGCTCGACGGCTTCGCGGATCGCCTCGGCACCATGCCCGCTGGCGCTGCGGGCGCCGAGGAGTCGCTGCTCAACCGGCCCCGGGTGTCGACGTACAACGCGTTCGCCGACTCGGTCGTCCGCGACAACGCCGCGCGCATCGGGCGAGACCCAGACGCGGGCATGCTGAGCTCGTCCGCTGCCTGGACCCTCGCGCGCCACGTCGCGCTGCGCGCCGACGGGGTCGGCCTGGAGGACACCGAGAGCGGGCTCGGCGAGATCGTGCGCGCGATCCAGAACCTCTCGGGGGCGCTGCTCGACCATCGCGCCGACCCCGCCGCGGTGCGTCGCTACGCCGAGGCACAGGCGCGCGAGTTCGAGCCGTTCCTCAACCCCGCGCTGTCGTCGCCTCGCCCGTGGGAGCGCGCGCACGCGGCGCTGTCGGCGCTGCCGATGCTGCTCGACCTCGTCGCCGAGTACACGGCCGAGAAGCAGCGGCGCGGCGTGCTCGACTTCGCCGACCAGGTCTCGGGGGCGCTCGACGTCGTCGAGACCGCCCCCGACGTGGCCGAGGCGCTGCGCCAGGAGTTCCCGGTCGTCCTGCTCGACGAGTACCAGGACACCTCGGTGCTGCAGACGCGCTTCCTCGCCGAGCTGTTCCACGACACCGCGGTCATGGCGGTCGGCGACCCGAACCAGGCGATCTACGGCTGGCGCGGCGCGAGCGCCGACAACATCCACGGATTCGCCCGCGACTTCGCGCGCGAGGCGCCGTCGCACACGTTCGACCTCATGACGAGCTGGCGCAACGACCGCGTCGTGCTCGAGGCGGCGAACCGCCTCGTGCGCCCGCTCGCGCGCGCGGGATCGCCCGCCGTCGCCCGGCTCGAGCCGCGCCCCGGGGCGGGGGAGGGCGCGATCGACGTCGCCTTCGCCGAGACCGTCGATGACGAGGCGGCGGCGGTCGCCGACTGGTTCGTCGAGCGGCGCGCGGCGCACGAGGCCGCAGGCGGGTCCGATCCGCACACGGGCGCGATCCTGTTCCGCTCGAAGAAGCACATGCAGCGCTTCGCCGACGCGCTCGCGGCGCGCGGCGTGCCGCACCGCATCCTCGGCCTCGGCGGCCTCATGTCGGTGCCCGAGGTGACCGACGTCGTGTGCGCGCTGCGCGTGATCCACGACCCGAGCGAGGGATCCGCGCTCATCCGTCTGCTCGTCGGCCCGCGCTTCGCGGTCGGCGTCGCCGACATGGGCGCGCTGCACGACCTCGCGTCCGAGCTCGCGCGCCGCGACGAATCGCTCGCGCCGCTGTCCGACGAGGTCCGCGCGCGCGTGCGCGCCTCGGCGGGCCTCGACGAGCAGGTGTCGATCATCGACGCGCTCGACTTCATCCGCACGGCCCCAGACGGCTACCGCCTGCTCGAGGGGTTCACCGCAGAGGGGCGCGCGCGCCTGCGCGAGGCCGCCGAGCTCTTCGACCGCCTGCGCCGCGCGGCCGGCCAGCCGATCCCCGATCTGCTGCGCATGATCGAGCAGGAGCTGCGCCTCGACATCGAGCTCGCCGCCAACGAGACGCGCGGGCCCGCGCGCACGGCGGCGGCGCAGCTGCGGGCGTTCGCGGAGGAGGTGCGCGGATTCCTCTCGGTCGACGAGCGCGGCACGATCGGCAGCGTGCTCGCGTGGCTCGACTACGCCGAGGCGGCCGACGACCTCGTGCCGCGCAGCGAGCCTCCCGAGCCGGGCGTCGTGCAGCTGCTCACGATCCACGGATCCAAGGGCCTCGAGTGGGACGCGGTCGCGGTCGTGCGGCTCGTCGACGGCGAGCTGCCGTCCGGCGCCAAGAACGTGCGGGGCGGCTTCGCGTTCGGCGAGCTGCCCTACGAGTTCCGCGGCGACGCGCCTGCGCTGCCGCGCTTCGAGTGGTCGGCGCCGGCCGTCGTGCCCGACGCGAAGGCCGCCAAGGCCGAGGAACGGGTGCTGAAGGAGGCCTTCGAGACCTTCGCGCAGCAGAACCGCGAGTATCAGCTCGACGAGGAGCGCCGGCTCGCGTACGTCGCCGTCACCCGCGCGCGCGGCG
>JAJUIM010000021.1 GCA_029267645.1 Microbacterium sp. | reverse complement strand
GCCCAGGACCTCGTGCATGAGCTCGGCCTGGTGCTCGGCGCGCGAGCCGACGGCGCGGTAGCGGTGGGGGCGCACCGACTTGTCGGGGGCGACGAGGCCCTTCTTCTCGAGGCGGGAGAGCACCGTGAGCACGGTCGTCGCCGCCATCTCGCGGCCCCGATCGGCCTCGATCGCGTCCTTGATGTCGTAGGCCGTCAGGGCGTCGTCGACGTCCCACAGCACGTCCATGACGCTGCGCTCGAGATCCCCCAGATTGCCCAACTGCTCCCCCTTGCATCGGCCGGTCCGCTCGCGGCGAAGTGATGATCAGACCATTCTACCGCGTGTCGAAGAGCACTCTACGCGCCGTCGAAAAACTTCTACAGGAAGTAGAAAAGTCTTCTATGCTTGATAGAAGAGCTTCTACGCTATGTAGAAGACAGCGTCTCACCCGCGTCCACACCCCAAGGAGCACCGTGGATCCCCTCGATATCGCCAGATGGCAGTTCGGCATCACGACCGTCTACCACTTCCTGATGGTGCCGCTGACCCTCGGCCTCGGCATGACGGTCGCCATCCTCCAGAGCATGTGGGTGCGCACGGGTCACGAGAAGTACCTGCGCGCCACGAAGTTCTGGGGCAAGCTCTACCTGATCAACTTCATCGTCGGCGTCGCGACAGGCCTCGTGCAGGAGTTCCAGTTCGGCATGGCGTGGAGCGAGTACTCCCGCTTCGTCGGCGACGTCTTCGGCGCGCCCCTCGCGCTCGAGGGCCTGCTCGCCTTCTTCGCCGAGTCGACCTTCCTCGGCATCTGGATCTTCGGCTGGGGCCGCATCCGCAAGGGCGTGCACCTCGCGGCGCTGTGGCTCGCGGTGATCGGATCCTGGATCAGCGCGTACTTCATCATCGTCGCGAACTCGTGGATGCAGCACCCCGTCGGCGTCGAGCTGGCCGAAGACGGCCGCCCCGTCATGACCGACATCTGGGCAGTGCTCACGAACAACACCGCGATCGCCGCCTATACCCACACGCTGTTCGGCGCGCTCGTCGTCGCCGGCATGTTCCTGCTCGGCATCAGCTGGTACCACCTGTGGCGCCGCCGCCACGACGGCATCGACAAGGTCGACCAGAACGGCCGCGTCGTCGTCGGCGAGGCCGACGCCCCCGGGCGCGACAAGGCCGACCACGGCGTGTGGATCTGGTCGCTGCGCTTCGGCGCGATCGTCGCGATCTTCGGCTTCATCGGCACGGTCGGCACGGGCGACGTGCAGGGCAAGCTCATGTACGAGCAGCAGCCCATGAAGATGGCCGCCGCCGAGGCCGCATGCCACACGGGCGGATCCTTCTCTGTGCTCTCGATCGGCGACCCGGGCGGGTCGTGCGAGGACGTCGAGACGCTCATCGAGGTGCCCGGCGTGCTGGGCTTCCTCGGCACGGGCGAGTGGGGCGCCGACATGCCCGGCATCACCGACCTCGAGCCGCAGTACATCGAGGAGTACGGCCAGCACCTCTCGGACGACCCGCTGTACGGCGCCAACGCCGGCCAGGAGATCGACTACGTGCCCACCATGTGGGTCACGTACTGGGGCTTCCGCCTCATGATCGGCCTCGGCGCGATCGTCGCGGCTGCCGGCGTCGTCGCCCTCTGGCTCACCCGCAAGGGCACGGTTCCGCAATCGAAGTGGATCATGCGCCTCGCGATCCTCGGCATCGTCGCCCCGTTCGCGGCGAACATCGCCGGCTGGATCTTCACCGAGATGGGCCGACAGCCCTTCGTCGTCGCACCGAACCCCGATTCGACGGGCATCGACGGGGTGTTCATGTACACGGCAGCGGCCGTCTCGCCAGGCGTCACGGCGGCCGAGATGCTGTTCTCGGTCATCACCCTCACCCTCGTCTACGGCGTGCTGCTGATCGTCGAGCTGTACCTGCTCGTCAAGTACGTGCGAGGCGGCGTCGCGAGCTCCATGCCGGAACTCACGCACCACGACGACGGCCCCGACGGGCCGGACGACGGATCCACCCCTCCCCGCCGCGACGACGTCCTCTCGTTCGCGTACTGAGCCCCGACAGGAGACATCACCATGGACGTACTTCCCGTCATCTGGTTCTGCGCCATCGCCGTGCTCTGGGTCGGCTTCCTGCTGCTCGAGGGCTTCGACCTCGGCGTCGGCATGCACATGCTGTTCAGCACGCGCGACGAGAAGCAGCGCCGCACCATGCTCAACACGATCGGCCCCGTGTGGGACGGCAACGAGGTGTGGCTCATCACGGCCGGCGCCGCGATCTTCGCGGCGTTCCCCCTCTGGTACGCGTCGCTGTTCTCGGTGCTCTACGTGCCCCTCACGATCGTGCTCGTCGCGCTCATCCTGCGCGCCTGCTCGATCGAGTTCCGCGGCAAGGTCCACACGCAGAAGTGGGCCACGTTCTGGACCTGGACCCTGGGCCTCGGCTCGCTCGTGACCGCGTTCTGCATCGGCGCCGCGCTCGCCCTCACCTCGATCGGCCTGCCGATCGACGCGAACGGCGACCGCGTCGGCGGGCCCTTCGTCTGGCTCACGCCCACCGCGATCCTCGGCGGCCTCGCCGTCGTCGGCTTCGCGCTCACGCACGGCGCGACGTTCCTCGCGCTCAAGACCGACGGCGAGGTGCGCGACCGCGCCGCCCGCTTCAGCGGCACGTGGGGCGTGCTCCTCCTGCTGCCGGCTGCCGCCTGGGCGCTCTGGGTGCAGTTCTCGCACGGCGGCGGCACCTGGCTCTCCTGGATCCTCGTGGTGCTCGCGGTCGTCGGCGCCGTCGTCGGCTGGATCGGCGCGCGCGCACGCCGCGAGAAGCAGGCCTTCCTCGGCTACAGCGGCTTCATCGTCGCGGGTGCGGGGTCGATCTTCGCGGGCATGTTCCCCTACGTGCTGCCCTCGACGCTCGGCGCCGACCTCGGGCTCACGGTCTCCGAGGCCTCGAGCAGCGACTACACCCTGACGGTCATGACGATCGTCGCGGCGATCGGCCTGCCGATCGTCATCGCCTACCAGGCGTGGTCGTACTGGGTGTTCCGCAAGCGCATCACCCCCGGCATGATCCCCGAGCCGCACATCGTGCTCCCGGCGATTCTGCGAGACAAGACCGCGGTCAAGTAACCGCACGCGCCACGAGAGAGTGCCGGTGCGCGCCACGCGCACCGGCACTTCTTCGTGTCGGGCCGCCCGACGTACGAGGATGGCAGGAAGGCAGGGGGACACCATGACCAAGGATCCGTGGCAGGCAGAGAAGGAGCGCCCGAAGGAGGAGTCGCGGCGCCCCGATCTCGGGCCCGTCCCGCGCATCGCGCTCGTCGCGCTCGGGATCCTCGCGGGCCTCAAGGGACTGGGGCTCGTGCTCGTCGCCGGCGCGATCGCGGCGGGCGTCGCGGGCGTGCAGTCGGGCGACCTCGACGCGCGATACGTGCTCGCGATGGGCGCGGGCGGCGCGATCCTGCGCGCCCTCGCGACGTGGGCCACGAGCGGCCTCGCGCAGCACATGGCCGCGACCGTCAAGCGCGACCTGCGCTCGAAGCTGTGGGACCGCATCGCGGCAGGCGACGCGGAGGGCGCGGAGCGCGCGAGCGACGACGACGCCGACAAGCCGACGGCGCCAGCTCGGGTGTCGGGCGCCCGCGAGGGCGAGGGATCCGTCGCGGTGCTCGCGACCGACGGCCTCGACGACATCGACGACTACTTCACCTCGAGCATCCCGGCCATGATCCAGGCGGTCGTCGTGCCGCTCATCGTGGGGCTGCGGATCCTCGGCGCCGACTGGTTCAGCGCCCTCATCGTCGTCGTGACGATCCCCCTCGTGCCCCTGTTCATGGTGCTCATCGGCAAGCACACGCAGGAGCGCACGGACGAGGCGACCGGCGCCCTCGCCCGCCTCTCGAACCACATGACCGAGCTCGCGCGCGGGCTGCCGGTGCTCGTGGGCCTCAACCGCGCCGAGGAGCAGGCGCGCGCCCTCGACGACATCCAGAGCGAGTACCGCGCCCGCACGCAGCAGACGCTGCGCACGGCGTTCCTGTCGTCGCTCGCGCTCGAGCTCATCGCGACGATCTCGGTCGCCGTCGTCGCCGTGTTCCTGGGCCTGCGCCTCATGAACGGCACGGTCGGCCTCGAGGTCGCGCTGCTCACCCTCATCCTCGCGCCCGAGTGCTTCACGGCGCTGCGCGAGGTCGGCACGGCGTTCCACGCGTCGCAGAACGGCCTGTCGGCGCTGCAGCGCGTGAAGCGGATCCTCGCGGGCGCCCGCCGCGGCGACGTGCGGGGCGCCGAGCTCGCCGTCGTCGCCGACATGACGAGCCCCATCGACCTGCCGCTCACGAAGGCGGGCCCGCAGCCCGTCAAGCCGCCCGAGGACTTCCCGACGCTCGCGGAGATCGCCGCCGGCACGGCGTGGGCCGACGAGCCCGAACCGGAGCGCGAGCAGACGCCCGCTCGCATCGACATCCACGACCTGTCCGTGCACCACCTCGGCCGCGCCGTGCCGACGATCGCCGACCTCACCGCGACGATCACGGGGATCACGGCCATCACCGGCCCCTCGGGCGCCGGCAAGTCGACCCTGCTCGCGGCCCTCGCGGGCACCCTGCCGCCGTCTGCGACGTCGTCGGGGTGGATCGTCGGCATCGACCGCGACCTCGTCGGCTACGCGCCGCAGGCGCCCCGCGCGTTCACGGGCAGCCCGTGGGACGAGCTGGCACTCTACGGCGCCGAGAACCCCGAGGAGCCGCTGCGCGAGCTGGGGCTCGACAAGCTCGCCGACGCGTCGATCGCCGAGCTCAGCCCCGGCGAGCTGCGCCGACTCGCAGTCGCGCGCGCCCTCGCCCGCGTCGACGCGGGCGCGACGCTGCTGATCCTCGACGAGCCGACCGCGCACCTCGACGCGGCCTCGGCCGAGCGGGTGCGCACGGCGATCCGCCGCCGCGCCGACCGCGCGACGATCGTGCTCGCGACGCACGAGGCCGCGACGCTCGAGCTCGCCGAGCGCACGATCGAGGTGGCCGCCCCTGTCGCCGCCGAGATCGAGGCCGCGCCCCGTGTCGCGGACGCAGAGATCGCCGCCGCGTCCTCCGCTGCCCCCTCGACCGCGACCGTCGGCGTGCCCGTCGTCACCGGCCAGGTGCGCCTCGCGGAGGGCTGGGACGAGCGCCCCGCCCTCCTGCCCCGCCTGCGCGGGCCGCGCCACCGCGCCGTCGGACACCACGACCGCGTGCCGCGCGGCGCGCTCTCGCGCATCATCCGCCCCGCGTGGGGCATGTGGATCTTCGGCGTGATCCTCGCCTTCATCACGGTCGGCATGGGCCTGTCGCTCACGGCCGTGTCGGGCTGGCTCATCGTGCGGGCGAGCGTCGAGGAGTACATCATGTACCTGCTCGTCGCGATCGTCGGCGTGCGGTTCTTCGGCATCGGGCGCGCCGTCTCGCGCTACGTCGAGCGCCTCGTCACGCACGAGGCGGCCTTCCGCGTCGTCGACGCCCTGCGCCTGCGCCTGTGGCGCTCGATCGCGGCGCGCGGCGCGGGATCGCGGCGCCTGCTCGAAGGCGGCTCTCCCCTCGACTATCTCGTGACCCTGTCGGACGAGCTGCGCGACGCGCTGCCGCGCACGATCCCGCCCATCGCGGTCGGCGCGCTCTCGATCGTCGGCATCACGATCGTGACGGGCCTCGTGCTGCCGCACATGATGCTCACGGTCTTCGCTGCGCTCGCCGTCGCGGGGCTCGTGGGCCTCGTGCTCGCGATCCTCACCGAGCGCGGCGCCAGCAGACGGCGGATCCGCGAGCGGTCGACGCTCGTGCGCGGCACGGCGGCGCTGTCGGCGGCGGCCGACGAGCTGCGCGCCAACGGCACGGCCCCCGTCGCGCTCGCCCGGCTCGACCAGGCGGGCGCCCGCCTCGCGCGCGCCGAGCGGCAGAGCGCGTGGGCCGCAGGCCTGGGCGGCGGCGTCGTGACCCTCGCCACCTCGCTCCTGGCCGTCTTCGTGCCCGTCGCCTCGACGGGGGTCGCGGCCGAGCTCGTCTGCGTCATCGCGCTGCTCGCCCTCGCCGCCCTCGAGCCGCTCGAGGGCCTCGTGGCGGGCGGCCACCGCGTGCCCGCCCTGCGCGAGGTCGTGCGCCGCATCGCGCCGCTCATCGACGCGCCGGATCCCGTCTCGACGGGATCCGCGCCCGCGCCGCACCCCGTCGACGAGCTCGCGCTCACCGACGTCGCGGCGACCTATCCCGGCCGCACGACGCCCGTGTTCCGCGGCGTGACGGGATCCGCCCGCGCGGGCGAGTGGCTCGTCGTGTCGGGCCGCTCGGGATCGGGCAAGTCGACGCTCCTCTCGGTCGTCATGGGATCCCTCCCCGCCGTGCGCGGCCGCGTCACGGCCGACGGCGAGGACCTCACGGCGATCGCGCCCGACTCGTGGCGCGAGCGGATCGCGTGGTGCCCGCAGGACGCCTACGTATTCGACTCGACGATCCGCGCGAACCTGCTGCTCGCGCGCGGCCGCGACGACCGTCCGAGCGACGACGACATGATCGCGGCGCTCGAGCGCGCGGGCCTCGGGCCCCTGTTCCACGAGCTCGACGAGGGCCTCGACACGCAGGTCGGCGCCGGCGGATCGTCGCTGTCGGGCGGCGAGCGTCAGCGCCTCGCGGTCGCGCGCGCCCTGCTGACGCGTGCCGACGTGATTCTGCTCGACGAGCCGACGGCGCACCTCGACGCCCCGACCGCGGGCGCCATGATGGCCGACATCCGCAGCGCGACGGCCGACCGCATCGTGCTGCTCGTCAGCCACCGCGCCGACATGGCCGTCCCGGAGGGATCCACCCGCATCGCGCTGTGAGGTGGCCGGCCGCCCGGGGGCCCCGGGCGGCCGGCGTCATCACTCGAGGAGCGTGCGCACGGCGGCCGCGTCGTCGGTGCGGCCCTGACCGTCGAGCAGCTGCGCGAGGCGGTTCGCGGCGGTGAGGTACGCGCCCGTGCCCTGCTCAGCGTTCGCGAGCGCCTTGCGGTAGCGCGCCTCGGCGCGGCGGTGGCGGCCCGTGTCGTCGAGCGCGATCGCGGCGTGCAGGTTCGCGACGGCTGCGATCCCGCCGCCGATCTCGGCCGCGGCGTCGGCGGCCTCGCCCAGCACCGCGGCGGCGCGGTCGTCCTGCTCGAGGGCCCGCAGGCCGAGGCCGCGCGAGATCTCGATGTCGACGACGGCGCCCGGCAGCTCGGCCTCGCGCGCGAGGGCGCTCGCCTCGTCGAGCTCGGCCTCGCCCGCGGCGTCGCCGAAGCGCATACGCGTCGAGCCGAGGTGGTGCAGCGCGTCGAGCTCTGCGAGCGGCCCGTCGGTCTCGAGGCGCCGCGACGCGGCGAGCGCGCGCTCGAACGACGCCACCGCGTCGGGATCGCCGAAGTCGCGCATGAGCTCGGCGAGCGCGAACGCCGCGCCCCGGATCGCACCGGGCTCGTCAAGCTGCTCCGCGATCTCGAGCGCCTCTGACCAGGCGCGGTAGGCGAGGCCCGGCTCATCGGCCTGGCGCGCGACCTCGCCGAGCTTCATGAGCGTCGGGAACACCTCGCGCGCGTCGACGCCCGCCTCGGCCTCCTCCTGGTAGATCTGCTCGAAGCTTTCGAGCGCCGCGCGCGTGTAGCCCGCGGCCTGGCGGGCGAGGCCCAGCTGCCAGGCGATCGACGGATCGGGCTGGTCGGCGCGCTGCGTGGCCTGCGCCGCGAACTCGAGCCGCGAGACGGCCTCCGCGTGGCGCCCGAGCTCGCCGAGCATGAGGCCGGAGGTGCGGGCGACGTCGGCGACGAAGTCGGAGCGTCCCTCGGCGGAGGCGAACTCGCCCAGCACGTCGTCGAGGAGCGCGACGGCCTCCTCACGGCGATCGGCGTAGGCGAGCGCGATCGCGGCGAGGCGGCGCAGCTCGCCCGTCGGAAGGCCCGCGGCGCGGGGATCCCGCAGCGCCTCGAGCGCGAAGACCGCGGCATCGTCCGCGCGGCCCGCCGAGATGAGCCCGCCGACGCGGTGCTCGGCGAGGCCGACGAAGAACAGGTGCGGGTCGTCGCCCGGCAGCGCCTCGAGGCCCGCCTCGGCGAGCGCGAGGCGGCGCGCGCCCTCCTCGGCCGGATCCTCCTCGCCGCCGAGCGCGATGAGGCTCAGCGCGGCGGCCGCGCGCGCGTTCGGATCGGCATCCTCGCGCTCGAACTCGCGCAGCACGCGGGCGGTCGCCTCCTCGCCCGGCTCGAGGATGAGGCCGATGCGCTCTTCGGCGTCGGCCTTATCGTCCCAGCCGACCTCACGCAGCGAGGCGATCCGCTGGCGGAAGAGCGCGGCCGCCGTCTCGTCGTCGCCGCGCGTGAGTGCCGCGTTCATCGCGTCGCCGAGGGCGCGCGGCGTGACGCGCGGATCCGCGAACGCGAGGCCGCGCCTGCGCGCCTCCGCCGCCCCCGCCTCGTCGCCGAGCGCGGCGCGGCGGCGGGCCGCGAGGATCCATTCGCGCGCGTCGGTCGGTTCCTCCTCCGCGCGCGCGACGGGCGTGAACGCCGGGGCGGAGTACGGCAGGTCGTAGCGCACGTCGCGAAGCGCGCGTGCCGCGGCGACGCGGCGGGCGGATCCGTCGCTGACGTCGCGCGCGTCGAGGCGCTCTGCGAGCTGCTCGGCCGTGCGCCAGGCTGCCTCGCGGAAGGCGCCGACCGTGAGCGGGCCGTCGGTGCCCAGGAGGCGTGCGAGGCCCGCGTCCTGCGTGCCGCGCACGGGCACGTCGGCGCGGCCCGCGTCGACGAGGGCGTCGAGCAGCACGGCGGCCTGCAGCAGGGCCTCCATCGTGTTGCGCTCGGCGAACGGGAAGGCGCCGAGGGCGTGGATGTGGCGCTCGAGCATGTCGAGGCCGCGCGTGAGGTTGCCCGTCACGGCGAGGAACTCGAGGTGCCGCGCGAACATGAGCGCGTCGGGGTGGAACTGCCGCATGAGGCGGTAGCTCGAGGCGTGCGTCGCGAGCGCCTCGTCGGTGCGGCCCGCGCGCAGCAGGGCGGGCAGGATCCGCACGTCGACGTTCTCGGGCTCTTCGCCGCACGAGTAGCCGCCCTCGTGGATCTGCTGCCACAGGTCAAGGGCGCGCGCGTCGTCGCCGACGGCGAGCGCGAGATCGACGTCGCTGGCACGCACGCACGCGTCGCAGTGCGAGTGGTCGTCGACCTCGTGCAGGTCGCGCTCGGTCGTGAGGCGCTGGGCGAGGTCGAGGTCGCCCGACTCGAGCGCGAGGTCGCGCCGCACCTGCAGCAGGCCGTGCATGCTGACGCCCGCCTCGCGGAACCGTCGCTCGAGGTCATCGACGACGCCCGTGATGCGCTCGAGCGGGAACCCGCTGTTCTCGGCGAGGCAGCTCGCCATCCACTTGCCCTGGAAGAGCAGGTCGGCGCCACCGTCCATGCCCGGGTCGATCGGGAACCGGGCGGGATCCTCGTCGTGCTTCGTCACGCACCACCCGTAGGACGGGATCATCTGCTCGATGTCGTCCTCCCAGTGCGCGGCGGCCGTGAGGTGCATGCGCGCGAGGTACGCGAGATCCTCGTCGCCCTGCTCGTCGGCGAGGCGCACGGCCCGCAGGGCGAGCTCGAGCTTCTCGGGCCCGAAGGACATCTCGGCCAGGGTCTGGATCGCCTCGCGGGCGGTCATCGTGTCGCTCATCGAGCGTGTCCCTCCGGGGAATCGAGGCCGGCGCTCAGTGCGACCATGTCGCCGAGCGCCCGCGTGAGGATGCGGCGGTCGTCCGCCGCGAGCGGGCGCTGCGATCCGAGCAGCGCCTGCACGTAGAGAAGCCGCACGGTGCGGTCGAACACGACGTCGTCGCCGAGCTCGGCGAGGCGCTGCGTGATCGGATTGCGCCAGTTGAGGCACAGCTGCACCGACTCCGGCGCGCTGCGATCGGCCGCGCGGCGCGCGTCGATGAGATCGCCGACGCTGCCGACGACGTCGCCCCACAGGCCGCCGCCGATCTGGCGCGAGACCTCCTGGCGGTCGATGCGACGCTGCACCTCGGGATCCACGACGCACAGCGCGGGGAGCTCGCTCGGCGCGAAGCCCCGCGTCGTGACGGCGCAGCCGACGTCCTCGAGCGCGGCCGCCGCGCGGGTCTCGAGCGCGACGGCGCGGGCGCGGTCGGCGAGCGGCACGGCCTCGAGGTCGTCGAGCACGTCGCCGACCGAGACGCGCTCTGCGGGCACGTCCATGAGGTCGGCGAGGCGCCGCATGAGCGCGGCGTCGTGCACGTAGCCGCCGTTGACGACGGGCGCGTCCGCGGGCACGACGGCGGCGACCTGGCGGAACTCGTCGATCGTCTCGGCGTAGCGCACGCGGTCGAAGCGGCGCGTGAGGTCGCCGATCGTCATCTCGCCGGCCGAGGTCTCGACGGGCAGCCACGGCAGCACGGCGCGCGCGAACTCGTCGTCGTCGAGCGCGATGGCCTTGACGGCGAGCTGGTGCACGGCGAGGAAGCGGCCGAAGACCCACGGCTTCGTGGTGGCCTGGCGCAGCATCCACGCCCGCACAGCCGCGCCGTTCTGCTCGCGCGTGTGCTCGAGCGCGGGCGTCTCGATGAAGCCCTCGCGCGAGGCGGTCGGCGTGAGGCCCGTCGTGTCGACGATGCAGCGCACGAAGAACGCCCAGTCGGGCAGCAGGCCGTCGACGTGCTCGCTCACGAGCATGCGGCCGAGGTAGACCGTGCTGGCCTGGCGGGCGCCGGGCGGCGGGGCGAACGGCAGCACGTAGGCGACGCCGCGCGTCTCGGTGCCGGGCACGTCGAGGGCGATCGCGTCGAGCGGGCGGGCGCCGAGCAGGCTCTCGCCGAAGGCGAGCAGCTCGTCGGCGTCGTCCGCGAGGAACTCGGGATCGCGTGTGATGCGCCGCCAGGATCCGTCCTGCTCGCGCACCCGCACGGCGATCGGCAGGTAGCGGCCGTAGCGGTCGGCGAGGCCCGCGATCGAGTCGTGCGCGAGCAGGGCGGCGTCGTCGGGCCGCGGGCGCAGCTCGATCTCGGTGCCGACGGGCATCGCGGCCGTCTCCTCCTCGCCGAGCTCGCGGATCCGGAACTCGCCCGACGCGTCGCCGACCCATTCGATCGCGGGCGCCTGGCGGGCCGAGCGGCTGCGCACGACGATCGTGTCGCTCACCATGAAGCAGCTGAGCAGCCCGATGCCGAACTGGCCGAGGTAGCCGGCGCGGCGCTCCTGCAGGATGTCGTCGCGCTTCGAGCTGCGGCCGACGGTCGACAGCAGGTCGGCGGCCTCATCGGCCGTGAGCCCGATGCCGTCGTCGCGGAAGCGGAAGGCCCCGTCGACCGCGGGGACGATGTCGACGGATCCGGTCGCAGCCCCGGGGTCGAGGTCGCGGCGGGCCCGGATCGCGTCGCGACCGTTCTGCAGCAGCTCGCGGAGGAAGACGTGGGGGCTCGAGTAGATGTGGCGCCCGAGCAGGTCGACGACTCCGCGGAGATCGACCTGGAACGGGCGGGCGTTCGCGAGACTCACCTCATAAGGCTATTCCTGTCGCCGACTCCCGATCACAGATGTTCGACAGCCGTCTACGCGACGATCTCGAGGATGTCCTCGCCGAGCAGGTGAAAGGCCTTGTGCGCGTGGTGGCGCATGATGAGCGACGAATCGTCGAAGCTGAGGAACAGCGCGTACGCGAGGGCCGCTGAACGGCCCATCGCGAGGCCCGCCTCGGCGCGCATGCCGGGGCCCCTGCCGACGAGATTCCACAGCGACAGACCGCAGCCCGCGTCGGGGAAGGGATCGGCGGCCATGGGCGCGCCGACGAGCGTCGCGTCGGGGTGCAGCGCGAGCAGCGCCGTCATCTCGTCGCTCACGCCGCGCGGGATCCCGTCGGCACGCGCGATCCGCTGGAACACCTCGGCGTACTCGCGCGCGGTGCCGATCGCGGCGTGCGGCGCGTCATCGGGGCCCCGCCTGTCGCGGAACCGGTCGAGGATCGCCGAGCGCACCATGCCGACGCGGCTCATGCGCCGTGTGACGGCCTCGTAGCCGACGAGGTCGAGCAGCGCGTTCGCGGCGGTCGGATCGGACGTCGTGGCGGCGAGCGCCGCGACATCGCCGAGCTCGAGGTCGTCGACTGCGAGGTAGCGCCAGATCCCGCCCGGGGGCACGCGCTCATCGGGGCGCCGCACGCGCTGCTGCGGCTCGAGCGCGCCCTCGTGCATCTGGGTCGTGACCTCGAGCAGCACGGGCAGCACGCCGAGGCCCGCGATGGGCATGGGCACGTGCGCGTCGGCCGACAGCACCGTGCGCCCGGTCTCGACGTCGGAGACGTGGATGCCGATCTGCACGCCGGCGCCCGCGAGCTCGTCGAGCGCGTTCAAGGTGGTCGTCAAACGGGGCGTGCCCGGTGCGTGCCGGGCCCGTCGTTCGGTCAGTTCGCTGCGTCGCTCCCCCCGCAGCGACGCAGACTTCTTCGAGGGCTGTGTGCCCACGTCGCCTCCTCGGGAGGGCGGGGCCGAGCGAAAGACCCCGCGTTCGTCTGCGTCAGTTGTTCAATTGTGTGCCGTGCCCCGACCCCTGCTCGGCGTCGTCACCAGATCGAGACGCGCTTCTCGGGAGCCAGCCAGAGTGCGTCGCCTTCCGCGACGTCGAACTCATCGTAGAACGCATCGATGTTGCGCACGATCTGATTGCACCGGAACTCGTTGGGCGAGTGCGGGTCGATCGTGAGCAGGCGGATCGTCTCGGCGTCGCGGCTCTTCTGCTGCCACACCTGCGCCCACGAGAGGAAGACGCGCTGGCGCCCCGTGAACCCGTCGACGACGGGGGCTTCTTCGCCGTCGAGCGAGAGCTCATAGGCGGCGAGCGCGATGCCGAGGCCGCCGAGATCGCCGATGTTCTCGCCGATCGTGAGGGCGCCGTTGACGGTGTACGACGGGTCGAGGCCCTGCGGCGTGAGCGCGTCGTACTGGTCGATGAGGCTCTTCGTGCGCTGCTCGAAGGCCGCGCGGTCGGCGTCGGTCCACCAGTTGTTGAGCTTGCCCGTGCCGTCGTACTGCGAGCCCTGGTCGTCGAAGCCGTGGCCGATCTCGTGCCCGATGACCGAGCCGATGCCGCCGTAGTTGGCGGCCGCGTCGCGCTCGGGGTCGAAGAACGGGTACTGCAGGATCGCGGCCGGGAACACGATCTCGTTCATGAGCGGGTGGTAGTACGCGTTGACGGTCTGCGGTGTCATGAGCCACTCGTCGCGGTCGATCGGCTGCCCGACCTTGGCGAGCTGCCTGTCGTGCTCGAACACGCTCGCGCGGCGCACGTTGCCGACGAGGTCGTCGGCCGCGACTTCGAGCGACGAGTAGTCGATCCACTTGACGGGATAGCCGACCTTGGGCGTGAAGGTGTCGAGCTTCTCGAGCGCCTTCTCGCGCGTCGCGGGGCTCATCCACTCGAGCGTCGTGATCGAGCGGCGGTATGCCTCGAGGAGGTTCGCGACGAGGCGGTCGATCTCGGCCTTGGCCTCGGGCGGGAAGTGACGCTCGACGTAGATCTTGCCGATCGCCTCGCCCATGGCGCCCTCGGCGAGGCTGATGCCGCGCTTCCAGCGGGCGCGGTTCTCGGGCACGCCCTGCAGGGCCGTGCCGAGGAACGAGAAGTTCTCGGCGACGATGTCGTCGGTGAGGTACGGGGCCGCGGCGCGCACGATCTTCCAGCGCAGCCAGGCCTTCCAGTCGTCGAGGCGGTCGGCCGTGAGCAGCGTGCCGAGGCCCTCGAGGAACGACGGCTGCGAGACCGTGACCTCGGCGAAGGCGGCCGGGTCGGCGGGCCCGTCGCCGAGGAGCCCCTCGAGCCACGGCGCGAGGTCGACGCCGATGCGCTCCTGCACCTCGGCCCACGTCATGAGGTTGTAGGTCTTCACGGCGTCGCGGCTCGCGACGTTGTCCCAGTGGTGGGAGGCGACCTCGGTCTCGAGCGCCATGATGCGAGCGGCGCTCTCGGCAGGGTTCGCGACGCCCGCGAGCTCGAGCATGCGCTCGACGTGCGCGACGAAGGTCTCGCGGATCTCGGCGAACGACTCTTCGCGGTAGTACTGCTCGTCGGGCAGCGAGATGCCGGCCTGCGAGAAGAACGGCACGTAGCGCTCGGGGGCGCCGGGGTCGGGCTCGACGTACACGCCGATGACGTTCGAGACGCCCTGGCGGTCGAGCTCGGCGATCGTGCGCAGCAGGGTCGGCACGTCGGCGATCGCGTCGACCGCCTCGAGCTGCGGCTGGATGGGCTCGACGCCCAGCCGGTTCACGCGCTCGGTGTCCATGAAGCTCGTGAAGAGGTCGCCGACCTTGCGCGCCTCCGTGCCCGGCTCGGCGCGCTGCGCCTCCTCGACGATCGCGCGCACGTTCTTCTCGGCAGCCTCGGCCAGCTGGTGGAACGCGCCCCACCGCGCCTTGTCGCCCGGGATCTCGGTGCGATCGATCCAGGAGCCGTTCACATAGCGGAACAGGTCGTCCTGGGGGCGGATGTCGTCGGAGAACTCATCGATCGCGAGACCAGCGGGAAGCGTCATGGGTCCATCGTACGAGCGAGGTCAGACACTCGAGCGCGG
>JAJUIM010000087.1 GCA_029267645.1 Microbacterium sp. | reverse complement strand
GATGTGCATGGCGTCGCCGCAGCGCTGCCATTCGTCGGCCTCGTCGTCGCGCAGCCCGAGCCGGTCGACCATGGCGCGGTACTCGGCGGGCACGCGCTCGGCCATGTCGCGCACGACGTGCGCCGCCGCCCGCAGGTTGAAACGGGCCATGACGTTCGTGAACAGGTTGTCGTTCACGACCGTCGTGTACTCGTCGGGGCCGGTGACGCCGTGGATGTGGAAGCCGTCCTCGCGCCAGAAGCCGAGCGTCGACCACAGCCTGGCCGTCTCGACGAGGATGTCGATGCCCTCGTTCGCAAGGAACATCTCGTCATCGGTCGCGCGCACGTACTTGATGAGCGCGTACGCGACGTCGGCGTTGATGTGGTACTGCGCCGTGCCCGCCGCGTAGTAGGCCGACGCCTCCTCGCCGTTGATCGTGCGCCACGGGATCAGCGCGCCCGCCTCGCTCATCTGCGCGGCGCGCTTGCGGGCTGCCGGCAGCATTGCGGATCGCGCGCGGAGCGCGTTGCGCGCCCACCACGGCGACGTGTAGTCGAGGAACGGGAGCACGTAGATGTCGGTGTCCCAGAAATAGTGGCCGCTGTACCCGGATCCGGTCATGCCCTTCGCGGGCACGCCCCAGCCGTCGGCGCGGGCCGACGCCATCGCGACCTGCAGCAGGCTCCAGCGGACCGCCTGCTGCAGCCCGTCGTGACCGGGGATCCGCACGTCGGAGCGATCCCAGAAGTCGTCGAGCCACGCGCGCTGGCGGGCGAACAGGGCGTCGACGCCCGCCGCCGTCGCGCGGTCGAGCGTGCGGCGCCCGCGCTCGATGAGCTCGGCCGCGGGCACGCCGCGCGACGTGTGGTAGCTCACGAACTTCGTGACGGTCACGGGCACGCCCGCCTTGGCGTCGACGCGGAAGACGTTCTTCGCGATGTCGGCCTCGATGAGGCCGCGGGCCTCGTAGTCGTTCTCGGTCTCGACGACCTGATCGGCGACGACCGCGAGGGTCATGCCGCTCGAGGCCGTGCGGTACGACAGCGTCGAGCGGGCGCCCACCTGCCAGTAGTCCTCGGGCTCGAGGACGCGGTCGGCGATGCGCTCGGCGCGGCGCGGATCCGCCGTCGCCCCCTTGCGCGCCTGGCGCACGGCGGTGGGCGTGCCGCCGTACACGTCCTGGCCGTCCTGCCGGTTGATGATCTGGCAGTTGATGACGACGGGTGCGTCGGCGTTCAGCACCGTGACCTTCATCTGCAGGACCGCGAGGTGCCGGTCCTCAAACGAGATGAGGCGGTTCGACTCGAGCAGCACCTCCTTGCCCGACGGCGTGGTCCAGCGGATCCGCCGGTTCTGCGAGGCGTCGCGGAAGTCGAGGCTGCGCTCGTACTCCGTGATCTCGGCGATGTCGATCGACATCGGCTCGTCGTCGACGTAGACCCGCATGATCTTCGCGTCGGGCACGTTGACGATCGTCTGGCCCACCTCGGCGAAGCCGTAGGCGTTCTCGGCGTGGCGGATCGGCCACGTCTCGTGGAAGCCGTTGATGAACGTGCCGTGCTCGTGCGCGTGACGCCCCTCGGGGTGGTCGGCGCGCATGCCGAGGTAGCCGTTTCCTGTCGCGAAGATCGTCTCGGTCACGCCAAGATCGTCGGGGTTGAAGCGGTTCTCGACGAGCCGCCACGGGTCGATCGGAAAGCGTTCGCGGTCGATCATTCAGTTCCTTCCAGGAGCTCGGAGAGGTCGGTGACGATGTGGTGCGCGCCCGCCGCGCGCAGGGCGTCGGCCCCGGCGCCGCGGTCGACGCCGATGACGAGGCCGAAGCCGCCGGCGGATCCCGCGGCGACGCCTGCGAGCGCGTCCTCCACGATGACACAGCGATCGGGCGCGACACCCAGCTCGCGCGCACCTTCGAAGAACACGTCGGGCGCGGGCTTCGACGGCAGCCCCTGCGTCTCGGCGACGACGCCGTCGACGACGACCGCGAAGCGCTCGCGCAGGCCCGCGGCCTCGAGCACGGGCACCGCGTTCTTCGAGCTCGAGACGACCGCGACGGGCATCTCGGTGCGCTCGAGCGCGTCGAGGAGCGCGACGGATCCGGGGTACGGCGCGATGCCGTCGCGCCTCAGCACCGCCATGAACGCGTCGTTCTTGCGGTTGCCGACGCCGCAGACGGTCGGCTGCGACGGATCGTCGCTCGGATCGCCCCAGGGCACCTCGACGTCGCGGCTGCGCAGCACGCCCGCGACGCCGTCGTAGCGCTTCTTGCCGTCGACGTAGGCGTAGTAGTCGTCGTCGGTGTACGGCGGCGCGATGTCCCAGGCGCGGAAGAGCTCGTCGAACATCTGCTGCCAGGCGTGCATGTGCACGTCGGCGGTCGGCGTGAGCACGCCGTCGAGGTCGAAGAGCACGGCGTCGAATCGGTCGAGTCGGGGCGCAGCTGGTGTGTGGTCGGTCACGGTGGCTCCGATTCTTGGGGGTCAGGTCGTGGCGACGTCGAGCGTCTGGCGCGCGATCTCGACCTCTTCATCGGTCGGGACGACGAGCACCGTGACGGCGGATCCGTCTGTCGAGATGCGCGTGATCTCGCCGCGCTTCGCCGACTCGTTGCGCTCGTCGTCGATCTCGACGCCCGCGAAGCCGAGGCGGTCGAGCGCGCCGCGGCGCACGAGCGGGGTGTTCTCGCCCACGCCGGCCGTGAAGCTGATGACGTCGGCGCCGCCGAGCTGGGCGAGGTAGGCGCCCGCGTACGACCGCAGGCGGTGGGTGTAGACGTCGAGCGCGAGGCGTGCCGCGGCCTCGCCCCGCTCGGAGCGCGCGAGCAGATCGCGCATGTCGTTCGCGCCCGCGAGGCCCACGAGGCCGCTCTTCTTGTTCAGCAGGTCGTCGATCTGGCTCACGCCGAGGCCCGCGCGACGCTGCAGGTGCAGCACGATCGCGGGGTCGATGTCGCCCGAGCGTGTGCCCATGACGAGGCCCTCGAGCGGCGTGAAGCCCATCGACGTGTCGATCGAGCGGCCCCTGTCGATCGCCGTGACCGACGCGCCGTTGCCGAGGTGGAAGACGATCTGGCGCAGCTCGTCGACGGGCCGGCCGAGGAATCCCGCGGCCGCCTCGCTGACGTACTTGTGGCTCGTGCCGTGGAAGCCGTAGCGGCGGATCCTGTACTGCTCGGCCGTGTCCCGGTCGAGCGCGTAGGTGTATGCCTCGCTCGGCATGGTCTGGTGGAACGCCGTGTCGAACACCGCGACGTGCGGGATCTCGCGGAACGCCGCGCGGGCAGCGCGGATGCCCTGCACGGCGCCCGGGTTGTGCAGCGGCGCGAGCACCGAGAGGTCGTCGATGTTGATCTCGACGAGGTCGTTGACGAGCGTCGCGGCGAAGAACCGAGCGCCGCCGTGGACGACGCGGTGCCCGACCGCGACGGGCGGCTGCTCCTCGAGCGAGGGGCCGTGCTGCGCGAACGCGTCGAGCATGGCCTGGAAGCCGTCGGCGTGGTCGTCGATGCGGCGGATCGTGTCGTGCTCGGCCGCCGAGGTCGCCTCTGCCCCGTCGTCGCCGTACTGCGGCACCTTGTGCACCGTGCGCCCCTGGGGCTCGCCGATGCGCTCGACGAGGCCCGACGCGAGGCGCCGCTCGGTCTCGACGTCGATCAGCTGGTACTTGAACGACGACGAACCGCTGTTGACGACGAGGACCACGCTCATGAGGGATCCGCTCCTTCCGCCTGCGCCTGGATCGCGGTGATCGCGACCGTGTTGACGATGTCGTCGACGAGCGCGCCGCGCGACAGGTCGTTGATGGGCTTGTTCAGCCCCTGCAGGACGGGGCCGATCGCGACGGCTCCCGCCGAGCGCTGCACCGCCTTGTAGGTGTTGTTGCCCGTGTTGAGGTCGGGGAAGACGAAGACCGTCGCGCGGCCCGCGACCGCCGAGTCGGGCATCTTCGTGCGCGCGACGGCCGCGTCGGCGGCGGCGTCGTACTGGATCGGCCCCTCGAGTGGCAGCTCGGGCGCGCGCTCGCGGGCGAGCGCCGTGGCGTCGCGCACCTTCTCGACGTCGGCACCCGTTCCCGACTCGCCCGTCGAGTACGACAGCATCGCGACGCGGGGCTCGATGCCGAACCGCGACGCGGTCTCGGCCGACGAGATCGCGATGTCGGCGAGCTGCTCGCTCGTGGGATCCGGGATCACGGCGCAGTCGCCGTACACGAGCACGCGGTCGGCGAGCGCCATGAGGAACACGCTCGAGACGACCGACACGTCGGGCCGCGTCTTGATGATCTCGAACGACGGCCGGATCGTGTGCGCCGTCGTGTGCGCGGCGCCCGAGACCATGCCGTCGGCGTCACCCATGTGCACCATCATCGTGCCGAAGTACGACACGTCGGTCACGAGGTCGGCCGCCTTCTCGTACGTCATGCCCTTGTGCGCGCGCAGCCGCGCGTACTCGGTCGCGAACCGGTGCACGTACACGGGGTCGAAGGGGCTCAGCACCTCGGCGGCCGCGATGTCGAGGCCCAGCTCGATCGCGCGGGCGCGCACCTCGAACGGCTCGCCGAGGATCGTGAGCTTCGCGACGCCGCGCTCGAGCAGGATCGCGGCGGCCGTGAGGATGCGGTCGTCGTCGCCCTCGGGCAGCACGATGTGTTTGAGGTCGCCGCGGGCGCGCTGGAGCAGCTGGTACTCGAACATGAGCGGCGTGACGACCGTGGCCTTCGCGACGCCGAGCACACGCGTGAGCTCGTCGATGTCGACGTTCTGCTCGAAGAGGCTGAGCGCACGGTTGTAGCGCTGCGGGCTCGACGCCGCGAGCCGGCCGCGCGTCGAGATGACCTGCACGGCCGTGTCGTAGGTGTCGCCCGCGCAGCGGATGATCGGCAGGCGCGACGGCAGGCCCTCGATGAGGCGCAGCAGGATGTCGGGGATCTCGAAGTTGCCGTTGAGCACGATGCCCGCGAGCGACGGGAAGGTGCCCGAGCTGTTGGCCATCATCGTCGCGAGCAGCGCGTCGGTGCGGTCAGCCGGCACGATCACGACGTCGCCCTCGGCGAGGCGCGGCAGCACGTTGACCATCGACATCGCGGCGACCGTGACGCCGAGCGCCTCGCGATTCAGCAGATCCTCGTCGCCCTCGACGACCTCGCCGTCGACCGAGCGCAGGATGTCGGCCATGGTCGGGGCGACGAGCAGGCGATCCTCCGGCAGCGCCCACACGGGGCTCGACGGCGTGTGCTCTCGCACGGCGGCGAGGATCTCGTCGGAGCGGTCTGCGTCGGCGCGGTTGACGATCGTCGCGGCGATCTCGGCGTTGGCGCGCACGAGCTCGGCCACCGCGAGCGACGCCATCTGGCCCATCTGCTGCGGCGAGCGCGGCGCCGCGGATCCGAGCGCCTCGATCTGCCCCTGCTGCTGGCGCCCGCCCAGCACGAGCAGAACGGGCGTGCCAAGGTTTGCGGCGATGCGGGCGTTGTAGGCGAGCTCTGCCGGGCTGCCGACGTCGGTGTAGTCGCTGCCGAGCACGACGACGGCGTCGCACACCTCTTCGACCCGCTTGAAGCGGGCGACGATGTCGGCGAGGGCGTGCTCGGGATCGGCGCGCACGTCGTCGTAGGTGACGCCGATGCAGTCGTTGTAGGCGAGGTCGACGCCGTCGTGGTCGAGCAGCATCTCGAGCACGTAGTCGCGCTCGCTCGTCGAGCGGGCGATCGTTCGGAAGACCCCGACGCGCGGTGTGACGCGACTCAGCGAATCGAGCACTCCGAGCGCGATCGTCGACTTGCCCGAGTGGCCTTCTGCGGAGGTGATGTAGATGCTTCTCGCCACATGCTCAACCTACTGCCGTGGGGGCTGGCCGGGAAGCGCGCGCCGCGATTTCGCGGGAAAAGAAAAGACTCTCCGCGTACCCGGCAGAGCCCGGTTACCCTTGCTACGTTTCCGTCCTGGGGGAGTTGGCCTGGATGCCGTCACGCGGAGAGCTGCCACAAGTCTATCAGCCCACACGGGCCGCCTCGCACGGGGCATGTGCACGGGCGATATGCTGACGCGTGTCCGACCCCGCGACCGGAGAGGCGCCATGTCCGAGCCGACGATGACCCCGGAGGAGTTCCGCGAGACGACGGCGCGGATCACGGACAGCGTGCGCCGCGTGATCGACGGCAAGGAGCACGCGATCCGCTCGGCGCTCGTCGTCCTGCTCGCCGAGGGGCACCTGCTCGTCGAGGACGTGCCGGGCGTCGGCAAGACCATGCTCGCGCGGGCGCTCGCGGCGTCGATCGACGCGGACGTGCGGCGGATCCAGTTCACGCCCGATCTGCTGCCGGGCGACGTCACGGGCGTGTCGGTCTTCAGCCCCGCGAACCGCGTGTTCGAGTTCACGCCGGGCGCCGTGTTCGCGAACGTCGTCATCGCCGACGAGATCAACCGCTCCTCCCCCAAGACGCAGTCGGCGCTGCTCGAGGCAATGGAGGAGCGTCAGGTGTCGGTCGACGGGCGCACGCATCCGCTGCCCGATCCCTTCCTCGTCATCGCGACGCAGAACCCCCTCGAGATGGACGGCACGTACGCGCTGCCCGAGGCGCAGCTCGATCGCTTCATGATGCGCATGTCGATGGGCTACCCCGACGCCGAGGCCGAGCAGCTCATGCTGCGGCAGCGCGACACGCACAACCCGCTCGCCGACGTCCGCCCCGTCGTGACGCTCGACGGCGTGGCCCGCCTCATCGACTTCGCCCACCGCGTGCACGTGGCCCCGCCCGTCGAGGCGTACGCCGTCGCGCTCGCGCAGGCCACCCGCACGCACCCCGACCTGCAGCTCGGCGCGAGCCCGCGCGCGACGCTGCAGCTCGTGCGCGCCGCGAAGGCGTGGGCCGCCCTGCAGGGCCGCGAGTTCGTGATCCCCGACGACCTCTCGGGCCTCGCGCGCGCCGTCTTCGGGCACCGCCTGATCCCGACCAGGCACGCCGCCGCGAGCCGACGCTCGGGCGACCCCGTGCCGCGCATCATCGACCAGATCGTGCAGCACGTCCCCGTGCCCGTGGCGGGCGGATGACCCCTGCGAGCGGCGCGGGGCGGATCCGCGGGCTGCGCCCGACCGGCCGCGGCATCGCGGCGATCGCGGTCGCGGCGGCGCTCGTGCTCGCGGGCATGCTCCTCGATCGCGTCGAGCTCGTCTACCTCGGGCTCGTCTTCGTCTGCGCCGTCGCGGGCGCGGCCCTCGTCGTCGCGCTCCTCCCCGCGCCGCGGCGCATCGCCCGCGAGATCGTGACCGACCTCGTCGTGGTCGGCGATCCGCTCGCCGTCACGACGACGATCGGCGAGCGCGCCGAGGCGATCGTCGCCTCCGAAGACCTCGTCTCCGACGGCCTCGCGGCGGAGGCGAGCGAGCAGACGGATCCGCGGGTCGCGACCGCGACCGTCGTCGCGACGCGACGCGGCGCGCACCGCGTCGGCCCGCTGCGCGCCGACGCGCGCTCGCCCTTCGGCGTCGTCACACGTCGGATCCTCGTGGGCGCG
>JAJUIM010000004.1 GCA_029267645.1 Microbacterium sp. | reverse complement strand
GTGCCGGCGCCCCGGCCGTCAGCGCGGGATGAGGTCGGCGAGCGCGGCGTCGAGGCGCGGGAAGCGGAACTCGAAGCCCGCTGCTGACAGCACGTCGGACGTCGTGTGGCGGCCCGTGAGTGCGAGCAGGGGATCGGTCTGCAGCCCGAGCGACGCGATGCGGAGCAGCACCTCGGGCGTCGGCAGTGCGAGCTTCTGTCCGACGCGCTCCCGCAGCGCGCGCATGAGGTCGGCGTTGCGCACGGGGTTCGGCGAGGCCGCGATGACGGGCCCGTCGGGCAGCGAGACGGCGTCGTCGAGGCCGAGCGCCGCGCGCACGACGCGGATCCAGTCGTCGATGTGGATCCAGCTGAACCACTGCTCGCCCGTGCCGATGGGGCCGCCGAAGCCGAGGCGCACGGGCAGCAGCAGGCGGCCGAGCGCGGGCGAACCCTGCTGCAGCACGATCGAGATGCGCACCGTGACGCGGTGGGTCGCGGGCGCGTCGGCGGCAGCGGCCTCCCACGGGCGCACGACGCCCGTCATCTGCGGCGGGCCGACCGCGGGCTCGGGGCTCGCCTCCGTGATGCGCGCCTCGCCCGCGTCGCCGTAGAGCGCCGTCGTGGACGCCTGCACCCAGCGGTCGACGGGCCGGTCGCGGAGCCGGGCGGCCTCGACGAGCGCCCGCGTCGCCTCGACGCGCGAGTCGCGCAGCGCGCGCACGTTCTCCTCGGTCGGCCGGCAGTCCACGAGCTTGCCCGCGAGGTTCACGACGCCGAGCTCGCCGTCCGCGTCGAGCGCGTGGGCCCAGCTCGCGACGTCGGCCGGATCCCAGCCGACCTCGCGCACGCCCTCGACGGGGCCCTCGCCGCGCCCGGGCGAGCGCGTGAGCACGACGACCTCGTGGCCCGAGGCGACGAGGTCGGCCGACAGGGCGCGGCCGAGCGATCCGGATCCTCCCGCGATGACGATCTTCATGCCGTCGAGTCTGCCAGGCAGGCGCCGCCCGCGGGGCCGGATCAGGCGCCGAGCTCGTCGCGCAGCGCGCGGATGTGGCGCGCCGTGATGTCGTCCTCGGCGTGGCCGGGCTCGAGCGTGGGCCGCTCGCGGATGACGCGGAATGGCGCCGCGACGTCGTCGCCCGAGATGCGCACGTCGAGGTGCGTCGCGTCGTAGCCGAGCTCGTGCAGCTGCCTGGCCATGTCGTAGTCCTGACCCGAGTCGCCCGCCGTGAACCAGCGGTGCGGCACCGGCATGCGCTCGGCGATCAGCTCGAGCGCCCTGCGCGCACCGAGCGCCTTGCCGCCGTCGACATGCTCGACGTCGACCGAGATGAATGTGGGGTACACGCTCATCTCGTCGGCTGCGCCGAACCGCCGCAGGAGCGCCGCCGCGTCCTGTTCGATCTGCGGCCGGCGCGCGAGGAAGACCTCGCTCGGCACGTCGACGTGCTGCTCGAGCGAGATCATGCTGCGCTTCGTCTCGTCGAAGAAGACGACGTCGGCGTGGCGGTCGGCGATCTCGCGTCCCGCCGCGATGAGCGCAGGCGCGGGCGTGACGGCGGGATCGGTGCGCACCTCGCCCACGACGACCTCGCCCTCGCGCTCCTCGAGCGAGAACCACGTCGCGCCCTTCTCGCCGACGCCCCACACGGGGTCGTTCGCGCGGAGGCCCTGCGCGACGAGCTCGGGGATGATCCGCTCGGCGAGGAAGTCGGCCGAGCGCCCCGTGTTGAACACGACGGGGCAGCCGGCCTGCGCGAGGGCCGTGAGGTCGGGCGCGAGGGTCGGCACGCGCATCGTGCGGGTGCGGGTGCTCGAGAGCGGTCCGTCGACGTCGAGCAGCAGGCCCAGGGGCGAAGAGGAGGTCACACCTCCATCCTCTCCCATCTCAGACGAGGGTCATCTCTCGGCCCTCGTCCCACGGCTCGTCCCAGCCGAGCGCCGAGAGCAGCCGGTCGAGGATGCCCGCCGTGAACCCCCACACGAAGAAGGTCTCGCCCGCGACCTCGAGGTTCCACGCGGGGCCGCGGCGCACGACCGAGCCGTCGCGCACGACCCACGTGAGCCGGTTCGCAGGATCCGCGAGGTCTGCGACGGGCGCGCGGAAGACGGCCTGCGACTCCGCGACGTCGACGACGCCGACGGGCGACGGATCGCGCCACCAGCCGACGACGGGCGTCACGCGGTGGCGCGAGTGGGGGATGACGAGCTCGGGCAGCGTGCCGAGCACCTCGACACCGGCTGTGTCGAGGCCCGTCTCCTCCCAGGCCTCGCGGAGCGCCGCGTCGACCGCGTCGGCGTCGCCGGGGTCGATCCGGCCGCCGGGGAAGGCGACCTGGCCAGGGTGCGAGCGCAGCGTCTCGGCGCGCGTCAGCAGGAGGACGTCGAGGTCGCGCGAGACGGCGCGGGCCTCGGCGTCGTGCGCCGCGGGGACGCCGTCGAGCACGCCGAAGAGGATGAGCACGGCGGCAGGGCGCGCGCCGTCGTCGACGGCGTCGGCCGACGGCCAGAGGGGCGCGTCGGCCGAGCGCCGGACGAGGTCGCGCAGCTGCGCGTAGGCGGTCGTGCTCAGCGGAACTCCACGGTGGCGTCGGCGTCGTTCAGGACGACCACGGGCGTGATCGTCGGGTGGCCCGCCGCCCGGATCTTGTCGAGATCGACGCGGAGGAGGGGCGTGCCCTCGTCCACGATATCCCCCGTGGAGACGAGGGTCTCGAATCCGTCGCCGCCCATGTCGACGGTGTCGAGGCCGACGTGCACGAGGATCTCGGTGCCCTCGTCCGTCACGACCGCGACGGCGTGGCCCGTCTCGAACACGTGCCCGACGCGACCTGGTGCGGGCGCCACGACCGTGTCGCCCGTCGGCTCGATCGCGAGGCCGGGCCCCACGATCTGCTCCGCGAAGGTCGGATCCGGCACCTCGCTGAGGGGCACGACGCGGCCCGCGATGGGCTGCGTGAGCGTCAGCACGGCGGGCACCGCCGGCGCGACGGTCTTCACCGTGTCGGTCGCGGGGATCGCGGGGGCGACGTCGCGCGCGGGCGGCTGGATCCGCCCCTGCATGATCGCCTCCATCGCGTCCTTCACGAACTGCACATTGAGGCCGTAGATCACCTGGACGGAGTGGCCGCCGGGCTTCATCGTGCCCGCGGCGCCCGCGCGCTTCAGGGCCGTCTCGTCGACGCGCGAGACGTCGGCGATCTCCATGCGCAGGCGCGTGGCGCAGTTGTCGAGGCTCGTGATGTTCTCGCCGCCGCCCAGCGCGTCGAGGAATCGCGCGGCAGTCGCCGCGTACTTCGCGTCGCCGACGGCCTGGTCGCCCTCGTCCGGCAGCTCGTCGTCGTCCTCCCGGCCGATCGTCTTGAGCTGCCACTTCGAGATGACGAACGAGAAGACGAGGAAGTAGATGATGAACCAGGCGACGCCCATGACGAGGATGATCCACGGGTTCTGCGCGAGCGGGTTCGACCAGCCGAGGGCGAGGTCGAGCGCGCCGCCCGAGAAGCCGAAGCCCATGCGCACGGGCAGCAGCGCCGAGATGAACATCGAGATGCCCATGAACACCGCGTGGATGACGTAGAGCACGGGCGCGAGGAACATGAACGAGAACTCGAGCGGCTCGGTGATGCCCACGAAGAACGACGAGATCGCGGCCGAGAGCAGGATGCCCGCGGCGAGCTTCTTGCGGGCCGTCTTCGCCGTGACGTACATCGCGAGCGCCGCGCCGGGCAGGCCGAACATCATGATCGGGAAGAAGCCCGTCATGTACTGCCCCGTGACGCCGTACTCGCCGACGCCGCTGAGGAACGTCGGCAGGTCGTTGATGCCCGCGACGTCGAACCAGAACACCGAGTTCAGGGCGTGGTGCAGGCCGGTCGGGATGAGGAGGCGGTTGAAGAAGCCGTAGATGCCGGCGCCGATCGGGCCGAGGCCCAGGATCGACTCGCCGAAGGCGACGAGGCCCTGATAGATGAAGGGCCAGACGAACAGCAGCACGAGGCCCAGCACGAGCGACATGCCGGCCGAGACGATCGCGACGGCGCGCTTGCCCGAGAAGAACGCGAGCCAGTCGGGCAGCTTGACGTCCTTGAATCGGTTGTACGCGAAGGCGCCGACGAGGCCGCAGAGGATGCCGGTGAACGCGTTCTCGATGTTCTCGAAGGCGGGATCGACGTCGCCGACCTCGATGCCGCCGAGGAAGCCCGCGACCGTGTCGGGCGCGAGCAGCACCGTGACGACGAGCCACGAGACGAGGCCCGCGAGCGCCGACGTGCCGTCCGTTCTGCGCGCCATGCCGATCGAGACGCCGACGGCGAAGAGGATCGCGAGGTTGTCGATGATCGCGCCGCCCGCGGCCGAGAGGAAGACCGAGACGACGTTGTCGCCCGCAGTCCGCGAGATCCAGCTGCCGATGCCCATGAGGATCGCCGCCACGGGCATGACGGCGATGGGCAGCATGAGCGACTTGCCCAGGTTCTGCAGGAACTTCATCGGGGGCTCCGAAGGGGGAAGGGAGAAACAGGGGACGACCTGAACTTATCCACCCCGGGCGTCGCGCGACAGCCCCTCCTGCGAGCGGGTCGCGGAGGGGTTGTCGGGCGTGCGTCAGAGTGAGCGGCGCAGCTGTCGTCGCGCGGCCTGCTCGGCCGGATCCGGCACGGGCAGCGACGCGATGAGGCGCTGCGTGTACTCCTCCTTCGGGGCGCCCAGCACGTCTGCTGTGCGGCCCTGCTCGACGACCTCGCCGCGGTGCAGCACGGCGACGCGGTGCGCGAGCATGTCGACGACCGCGAGGTCGTGCGTCACGAACAGGCAGGCGAAGCCGAACCGCTCCTGCAGGTCGGTGAACAGCTCGAGCACGGTCTTCTGCACCGACACGTCGAGCGCGCTCGTGGGCTCGTCGGCGATGAGCAGCTTCGGCTCGAGCGCGAGGGCGCGAGCGAGCGAGGCGCGCTGCCGCTGCCCGCCCGAGAGCTCGTGCGGGAACCGATCCTGGAACGCGGCGGGCAGGCGCACGGCCTCGAGCAGCTCGGCGACCCGCGCGCGGGCGTCCTCGGGCGAGCGGTGCACGCCGTGCACGACGAGCGGCTCGGCGATCGCGGCGCCGATCGTGAGCAGCGGATTGAAGCTCGACGCCGGATCCTGGAACACGAACCCGAGGTCGCGCCGGTGCGGGCGCAGCTGGCGCTCGGTCACGCCGCGCATCTCGACGCCCAGCACCTCGAGCGAACCGCCCGTGACCTCCGTGAGGCCCGCGATCGCCCGCGCGATCGTCGACTTCCCGGATCCCGACTCGCCGACGAGCCCCAGCACCTCGCCGGGGCGGATGTCGAACGAGACCCCCGACACCGCGAGGAAGCCCTTCCGGCCGAAGCGGCCGGGGTAGCGGATCTCGAGGTCGTCGGCCCGCACGACCGGCGCGGCCTCTGCGTCGCCCGCCCACGTGCGATCCGCGATGTCGAGGCGCGGCACGGCGGCGAGCAGGTCGCGCGTGTACTCGGCCTTCGGCGCCGCGAACAGCTCGTCGACGGGCGCGGTCTCGACGATGTCGCCCTGGTACATGACCGTGACGCGATCGGCGAGGTCGGCGACGACGCCCATGTTGTGCGTGATGAGCAGGATCGCGGTGCCGAACTCGTCGCGGATGCCGCGCAGCAGGTCGAGGATCTCGGCCTGCACCGTCACATCGAGCGCCGTCGTCGGCTCGTCGGCGATGAGCACCTTCGGGCCCATCGCGAGCGCCTGCGCGATGACGATGCGCTGCTTCTGGCCGCCCGAGAACTGGTGCGGGTAGTCGTCGACGCGCCGCTCGGGATCGGGGATCCCCACCGTACCGAGGATCTCGATCGCGCGGCGGCGGGCGTCGCGCTTCGAGACGCGCTCGTGCGCGCGGATGCCCTCCGCGATCTGCCACCCCACGGGGAACACGGGGTTGAGCGCCGTCATGGGCTCCTGGAAGATCATGGCGGCGTCGCGGCCGCGCAGCTGGCGCAGGCGGGCGGGGGAGAGCGAGACGACGTCCGTGCCGCTCACGACGACGGCGCCCGTCGCGGTCGCGGTCTCCGGCAGCAGCCCCAGCAGCGTGCGCGCCGTGACGGTCTTGCCGGATCCCGACTCGCCGACGATCGCGAGGATCTCGCGGTCGCGCACGTCGAGGTCGATGCCGTGCACGGCGTGCACGTCGCCGCCGTCGGTCGCGAACGTGACGTCGAGGTCGCGGATCTCCACCGCGAGGGGTGCGTCTGTCACGAGACGACCTCCTTCTTCTTTCGCGAGCCGGCCCGTCGCCTGGTGCGCAGGCGCGGGTCGGCGAGGTCGTTGAGGCTCTCGCCGACGAGGGTGATGCCGAGCACGACGAGCACGATGGCGAGGCCGGGGAAGACCGCGGTCCACCAGCGGCCGGCCGTGACGTCCTCGACCGCGCGGTTGAGGTCGTAGCCCCACTCGGCGGCGGCCGACGGCTCGATGCCGAAGCCGAGGAAGCCGAGGCCCGCGATCGTGAGGATCGCCTCCGACGCGTTGAGCGTGAAGATGAGCGGCAGGCTGCGGGTCGCGTTGCGCAGCACGTGGCGGATCATGATGCGCCACGTTGAGGCGCCGACGACGCGCGCCGATTCGACGTACGCCTCCGACGTGATGCGCACGGTCTCGGCGCGCACGACGCGGAAGTACTGCGGGATGAAGACGACCGTGATCGAGATCGCGGTCGCCATGATCCCGCCGAACAGGCTCGACTGGCCGCCCGAGATGACGATCGCCGCGACGATCGCCAGCAGCAGCGACGGGAAGGCGTAGATCGCGTCGCACACGACGACGAGGATCCGGTCGAGCCAGCCCTTGACGTAGCCCGAGACGAGCCCGAGCAGCACGCCGATGAAGAGGCTCATGACGACCGAGACGACGATCACAACGAGCGCGGTCTGCGCGCCCCAGACGACGCGCGAGAGCACGTCGTAGCCCGCGATCGTGGTGCCCCACGGGTGGGCGCCGCTCGGCGCCTGGCGGGGCCCGAAGGATCCGTCGTCGTCGGACAGCTGCGAGAAGCCGTACGGCGCGATGAGCGGGGCGAACAGCGCGGCGAGCAGGAAGATGCCGCAGATGACGAGTCCGGCCGTGAGCATGCCGCGCTGCAGGCCCACCGACTGGCGGTACTGCGCGACGATCGGCAGGCGGTCGAGGAAGGGCTTGTCGGCCATGTCAGTACCTCACCCTCGGGTCGATGAACGCCGCGATGATGTCGACGACGAAGTTCGTGAGCGCGACGATGACGGCGAGCAGCGCGACGATTCCCTGCACGGCGACGAAGTCGCGCGCCTTGAGGAACTCGCTGAGCTGGAAGCCGAGCCCCATCCACTCGAAGGTCGTCTCGGTCAGCACGGCGCCGCCGAGCAGCATCGCGATCTGCAGGCCGATGACGGTGATGATTGGGATGAGCGCGGGGCGGTAGGCGTGCGTGCGCACGAGGCGGAACTCGCTCACGCCGCGCGAGCGAGCCGCGTCGATGTAGGGCATCTGCAGCGTGCCGATGACGTTCGTGCGCACGAGGCGGAGGAACACGCCGGCCGTGAGCAGGCCGAGCGCGAGGCCCGGCAGGAGGGCGTGCTGGAGCACGTCGCCGATGATGAACGGGTTGCCCGTGCGGATCGCGTCGATCGTGTAGATGCCCGTCGCGCCGTCGATGCGGTTGAGCGCGAGCTCGACGCGCGGCGAGGCGCGGCCCGAGCTCGGCAGGATCCCGAGCCACGACGAGAAGACGAGCTTCAGCAGCAGGCCCGCGAAGAACACGGGCGTCGCGTAGCAGAGGATCGCGAAGATGCGCAGCACGGCGTCGCCCCAGCGGTCGCGCAGCGCGGCCGCGAGCATGCCGAGCGGGATGCCGACGACGAAGGCGACGATGAGCGCGTAGAACGCGAGCTCGAGCGTCGCGCCGCCGTAGCGCAGCAGCACGCCCGTGACGGGCTGGCCGTCGATCGTCGTGCCGAAGTCGCCGCGCAGCACCGAGCCGAGGTACTCGACGTACTGCACGAACAGCGGGCGGTCGTAGCCCGCGGCGCTGATGCGCTCGGCGAGCTGCGCGGGCGTGAGCTGGCCGCCGAGCGCGGCCGTGATGGGATCCCCCGTCACCCGCATCATGAGGAAGACGGTCGTGACGAGGATGAAGATGGTCGGGAAGATCAGCAGGAAGCGGACGAGCACGTAGCGCCACAGCGTCGTGCCGCCGCGCGATCGTCCCTTCTGCGTCGGGGGAAGCGCCGGGGTCTCCGGCGCGAGGGCGATGTCTGCCACGGGAATCCTTGGGAGAGCGTGAGAAGGGGCGGCCCGTCTTGTGGACGGGCCGCCCCGGAGAGCGTTAGCGGCTGAGCAGCGACATGCGCAGCTTGAACGAGGCGTCGAGCTCGATGCCCGACACGTCGGAGGCCGCGACGGCGACCTGCGCGCCCTGCAGGTAGGGCACGGTCGAGAGGTCCTCGGCCACGATCTGCTGGATCTGGCCGATCAGCTCCTCGCGCTCGGCGGCGTCGGGCGTCGACGCCTGCTGCAGGATGAGGTCGTTGACCTCCTGGTTCTCGTAGTGGTTCACGAGGAAGTTCTCCGTGAGGAAGAACGGCGTGAGGTAGTTGTCGGCGTCGGAGTAGTCCGGGAACCAGCCGAGCTGGTACGCGGGGTAGACGTCGTTGACGCGGTCGTCCGAGTACTGCACCCACTCCGTGCCCGCGAGGGTCACGTCGAAGAGGCCGTCGGCCTCGAGCTGCTGCTCGATCGCGGCGTACTCGTCGGCCGAGTTCGGGCCGTAGTGGTCGGGGCTGTACTGCAGCGAGAGCGCGACGGGCGTCTCGACGCCGGCGTCCTCGAGGCGCTGCGCGGCCTTGTCGGCCGAGGGGCCGCCGTCGCCGTCGCCGTAGAGCTCCTTGAGCGGCTCGGTCGCGCCCGCGAAGCCCTCGGGGATGTGCGAGAAGAGCGGCGTGTAGGTGCCGTCGTAGACGTCCTCGCTCAGGGCGTCGCGGTCGATGAGATCGGCGACGGCCTGGCGCACGGCGAGGGCCTTCTCCGGGTCGGCGTCGTCGGTCTCGGAGCCGTGCGGTTGCGTGTGGAAGTTGAACACGATGTAGCGGATCTCGCCGCCGGGGCCCTCGTGCACGGCGAGCGAATCGTCGCCCGAGAGGTCCTCGACGTCGCTCGGCGAGAGGCTGCGGTAGGCGAGGTCGACCTCGCCCTCCTGCACCGCGAGCTTCAGGTTCGACGACTCGGCGTAGTAGTTGATGACGACGCCCTCGTTGGCGGCGGCGTCGATGAGGCCCTGGTAGCTCTCGTTGGGCGTGAGCTCGACGATCTCGTTGAACGTGTAGCTCGAGATCGAGTACGGCCCGCCGAAGGCGTTCGCGTCGACGATCTCGTCGTCGGGCGTGACCGAGTCGGCCGAGAAGGTGTCCTCGTCGACGATCGCGCCGGGGAAGCTCGTGAGCACGTGCGGGAACGTCTGGTCGTTCTCGCTCTTCAGGTGGAACACGACGGTCGTGTCGTCGGGCGTCTCGACCGAGTCGAGGTTGAACAGCAGCGACGACGGGCCGTTCGGGTCGGCGATCGCGAGCTGGCGGTCGAACGTGAACTTCACGTCGCTCGCGGTCAGCGGGTTGCCGTTGGCCCACTCGAGGCCCTCGGGCAGCGTCACGGTGTACTCGGACGGGCCCGTGAACTCGGCCGACTCGGCGAGGTCGGGCACGACCTCGGTGCTGCCGGGCGCCGTGTTCACGAGGTACGGGAAGACCTGCGTCTGCAGCGTCAGGGATCCGTTGTCGTACGAGCCGGCGGGGTCGAGGTGCGTCACGGCGTCGGTCGTGCCGACGAGGATCGAGTCGCCCGACAGGGCGGCTTCGCCGCCGCCCGCGTCGGTCGCGCAGCCCGCGAGTGCGAGCGCGCCGACGGCGGGGACTGCGACGAGGAGGGCGCGCTTCCGCGCGCGCTTCGTGGGGGTCATGGGAGACCTCTTTCGAGATGACAGTGCTGTGTGCTCACCGGTGTTCCGGGAACAGGGGTCTTGCAATCTTCACACAGCGAACGGTCAGTCTCGAATCGAACGAGCATTCAACGGCCGTCGGAGTTGAGCAGAATGCTCATTCTGGCGACGTCAGGCGGCGAAATCGCTCGGTTCCTCCGCGGGTCGCCACGCGTCGAGGATCCGGCGACGGAGGTCGTTCCCGCGCTCGGCGAAGGCCCGCTGCCGGCGCACGTACTCGGCCTTGCCCTCCGGCGTCTCGATGCGCACGGGGAGCACGCCGAACGCCGCGAGATCGTAGGGCGCCGCCTCCATGTCGAGCTGGCGGATGTCGCGCGCGAGCTCGAACGCGTCGAGCAGCAGCTCGCCCGGCACGATGGGGCCGAGCTTCGACGCCCACTTGTAGACGTCCATCCCCGCGTGCAGGCAGCCGGGCTGCTCGAGGTCGGGCTGCGCCTCGCGCGTCGGGCGCGTGCGGTTGCGCGGCGCGGCGTCCGGCGTGAAGAACCGGAACGCGTCGATGTGCGTGCAGCGCAGGTCATGCGACTCGACGACCGCATCGGTCGCCGCCTGGCCGAGCCGCAGCGGCTGGGGATGCCGGTGCTCGCCCTGGCGATAGACCATGGCCCACTCGTGCAGGCCGAAGCAGTCGAACTGCCCCGGGCGGCCCGCCGTGCGGCGCAGCATGATCTCCGCGAGGCGCACGACGCCCGGCTTCTCGGCGGCGAGCGCGCGGGCGTCGACCGACACAGATCCGTCGTCGTGCGCGCGGTAGCCGCGCCACGTCGCGCGCTCCTCGCCCGCGGCGTCCTCGAGCACGACGCCCGCGCCGGGGTGCCAGGTCGCGAGGCGCGTGGGGGAGAACGGGTAGTACGTGAACAGGAAGTCCCAGACGGGGTGCTTCTCGCCGCGCCGGCGCCTGTCGCGGTGCGCTGCAGTGAGCGCCTCGGCGCGCGCGACGTGCGCCCGCTCGCGCTCGCGCCACGTCTGCCGGTCGAGCCTCGTCATGTCAGCGGGCGAGCACCTCGGCCATGGCGCGCGAGAGGAACCACGGGTCGACGACCGCGGTGAGCTCGCGGGCCGAGTGCATCGACAGGATGGGCACGCCCACGTCGACGGTGCGGATGCCGAGGCGCGTCGCCGAGATGGGCCCGATGGTCGAGCCGCACGGCACCTGGTTGTTCGAGACGAACTCCTGCGCGGGTACGCCCGCCGCCGAGCACGCGGCGTTCCAGGCGGCGGCGCCGTGCGCGTCGGTCGCGTAGCGCTGGTTCGCGTTGATCTTGAGGATCGGGCCGCCGCCCGCGACCGGGTGGTTCGCGGGGTCGTGGCGCTCGGGGTAGTTCGGGTGTACGGCGTGCCCGACGTCGCTCGAGATGTGCAGCGACGCCGCGAAGCTCCGCGCGCGGTCCTCCGCCTGCGCGCCGAACGCAGCGAGGATCCGCGTGAGCACCTCCTCGTGGTACGGCCCGGCCGCGCCCGTGCGCGACGAGGATCCGATCTCCTCATGGTCGAAGGCCGCGAACATGGCGATCGAGCCGCGCGGCTCGGCGCGCTGAATCGCCGTGAGCCCCGCGTGCGTCGAGAGCAGGTTGTCGAGGCGGCCGCTCGCGAAGAGCGCCTCGTCGGCGCCGAACGTGCGCGGGGGCTGCGTGTCGGCGGCGACGATGTCGAAGCCGCCGATCTCGGCCGCGTCCACGCCCGCCTCGCGCGCGAGCACCGCGAGGATGTCGGCCGACTCGGGCTCGCCGAGCCCCCAGACGGGCGCCGTGTGGCGCTGCTTGTCGAGGGTGAGGCCGTCGTTGACCTGGCGGTCGAGGTGTATCGCGAGCTGCGGGATCCGCGCGATCGGCCCCGTGCGCACGAGATGCTCGTCGCCCGAGACCGTGACGATGCGGCCCGCGAGCTCGAGCTCGCGGTCGAGCCACGAGTTGAGGAGCGGGCCGCCGTAGACCTCCCAGCCCAGCTGGCGCCAGCCGCCCGCGCCCGACGTCGTGGGGCGCGGTTTGAGCTTGAAACTCGGAGAGTCGGTGTGCGCGCCGACGATCGCGAACGGCGTCGTCGCGGTGACGTCGGCGGGCAGCGCGAAGGCGATGACGGATCCCTCGCGCACGACGACGTAGCGGCCGCCGGGGGCGAGATCCCATCGCTCGCGCTCGTCGAGCGGCGCGAAGCCCGCCTCCTCCAGGCGCCGGGCGGCCTCGCGCGCGGCGTGGTAGGACGACGGCGAGGCCTGCACGAAGGCGGCGAGGTCGTCGATGTGGCGGCGGGCGTCTGCGGGGATGTCGGAGGTCACGACGCCATTGTCTCGCACGGCGCCGGACGGCGGCTCAGACCGGGTCGATGAGGTGCGCCCCGTCGTTGCGCACGTTGCCGACGGCCGCGCCGACCTCGTGCCACGCGAACGACTCGGCGACGCGAGGGGCGTCGTCGAGGGCCGCGTCGAGCACGTCGCGCGGCTCGTCGAGGTCGGTGTCGAGCCACGCGTCGGCGTGGTCGACGTCGAGGAACACGGGCATGCGGTCGTGCACCGAGCCGAGGGCGCCCACGGCGCCGCGCGTGAGGATCGTGAAGCTCAGCACCCAGCGGGTCGGGTCGTCGTCCGCGAGCGACGGATCCTTCCACCACTCGTAGAGGCCCGCGAACAGCAGCGGCTCGCCGCCCTCGGGGTGGATGAAGAGCGGCACCTTGCCGTGTTCGTCGCGCTTCCACTCGTAGTAGCCGGTCGCGGGGATCACGGCGCGGCGTCGCGCGAGGGCGGGGGCGAACATGCGCTTGCCCTCGAGCTCCTCGGCGCGGGCGTTGAACGCGCGCGAGCCGATCGAGAGGTCCTTCGCCCAGCCGGGCACGAGTCCCCAGCGCGCGGACTCGACGCGACGCGTCGGCGGATCCGTCTTCGCAGAGTCGAGCACGATCGTCGCCTGCTGCGTCGGCGCGATGTTGAACGACGGCTCGGGGAGGCGGTCGCTGATGAGGTCGGCGCGCAGCTCGCCCACGAGCTCGCTGCCGACACGGGCCACGACGAATCGTCCGCACATGCCTCGAGCGTATGCCCTCGCTGGGCGTTCGCGGCACGACGCCCGCGGAGTGCCTGCGCGTCGGGCCGTGCCCCTCGCGGGCGGGCGCCTGCCGAGGATAATGGTGAACGGAAAGTGAACGGCAGGTGTCTTGCGCATGGCCGTGGCGCGCACGCGCCGAAGCGCACGAGGGGGAATCATGTCGGTCGGAATGGCGTCGCGTTCGCTGTCGCGTCTTCGTGTGCGGGCGATCGCCCGCGTCTCGGGGATCGTCGCGGGCGGGCTCGCGGCCCTCGGTCTCGGCGGATCCGTGCTGCTGTCGGTCTTCGGCCTCACGCCCCTCGTGATCGTGTCGGGCTCGATGGAGCCGGGGTACCCCGTCGGCACGGTCGTGTTCTCGCAGCAGGTGCCCGCCGACCTCGTCGCGCCGGGCGACGTCGTGACGACCGACCGGTTCAACGGTCCCGGCACCGTGACGCACCGCGTCGTCGACTCGGTCGCGGGCTCGGGCGGCGAGACGATCCTCACGCTGAAGGGCGACGCGAACGACGGCGTCGACCGCGAGCCCTACACCGTGCGCGAGGTCGGCATCACCCGCGCGGCGATTCCGTTCGTCGGCCTGCCGCAGCTGTTCGTGCAGGACCTCCTCGGCATCGACCCGTTGGGGGAGTAGGCCTCATCGGAAGTCGCGCGAGCGGTGGCCGACGCCGACGCGCAGGTCTTCGAAGCGGTCGGCGACCAGGTTGATCACCCCCTCCGGCGAGCGCTCGAGGATGCCGCGCGCGATGAGCGCGGGCGAGTCGCGCACGATCGGTCGGAAGCGATCCCACACGCCGACTGAGCAGACGACGTTCACGAGCCCGTGCTCGTCCTCGAGGTTCAGGAACGTCACCCCCGACGCCGTCGCGGGGCGCTGCCGGTGGGTCACGAGGCCCGCCACCTCGATGCGCCTCCCCGTCTCGTGCGTGCGCAGCTCGGTCGTCGTGAGCACGCCGCGCGCGTCGAGCGGTGCGCGGAAGTGCGCCAGCGGGTGGTCGTCGGTCGACACGCCCGTCGCCCAGAGGTCGCTCGCGAGCCGCTCGTAGCTCGTCGGATCCGCGAACAGCGGCGGCTGCACCGACACCGCCGTGCCCTCGAGGAACTCGGGACGGTCGTCGGCCGCGGCGCCCGCGATCCAGATGGCCTCCCGCGTGCCGTGCCCGAAGGGCGCGAAGGCGCCGGCCGTCGCGAGCGCCTCGAGCTGCGCCTCCGTGACGCCCGTGCGGCGCACGAGGTCCGCCATGGAGGAGAAGGGGCCGCCGCGCTCGCGCTCGGCGACGATGCGCTGCGCCGTCTTCTCGCCGACGCCCGTGACGCCCGCGAGGCCCAGGCGCACCGCGAAGGCGCCGTCGCGCCGATGCGCGGCGGAGCGATCCGGCCCCTGCGGGTCGAAGGGCACGGGGCCGCCCTCGTGGTCGTCGAGGCACGCATCGCGCCCCGTCGGGCCCGTGCGCCCGGGCGCGACCGGCTCGAGCGTCTCGGCGACGCCGGAGCGCAGGATGTCGGGGCGGCGCACCTCGACGCCGTGGCGCCTGGCGTCGGCCGTGAGGGTCGCGGGCGAGTAGAACCCCATGGGCTGCGCCCGCAGGAGCCCCGCGAGGAAGGCCGCCGGGTAGTGCAGTTTGATCCACGAGCTGGCGTAGACGAGCAGCGCGAACGAGAGCGAGTGCGACTCGGCGAAGCCGAAGTTCGCGAACGCCTGGATCTGGGCGTAGAGCCGCTCGGCGTCCTCGCCCACGATGCCGTTGCCGGCCATGCCCTCGAAGAGCTTCGCGCGCAGGCTCTCGATGCGCTCGGTGCCGCGCTTGGATCCCATCGCCCTGCGCAGCAGGTCGGCGTCCTCGCCCGTGCAGTCGCCGACGGCCATCGCCATCTGCATGAGCTGCTCCTGGAACACGGGGATGCCGAGCGTGCGCTCGAGCACGGGCTCGAGCTTCGGGTGCGGATACGTGACGGGTTCGGCGCCCATCTTGCGGCGCACGAACGGGTGCACCGCGCCGCCCTGGATGGGGCCGGGGCGGATGAGGGCGATCTGGATGACGAGGTCGTAGAACTCGCGCGGCCGCAGCCTCGGCAGCAGGCCCATCTGCGCGCGGGACTCGACCTGGAACACGCCGATCGAGTCGGCGCGGCACAGCATGTCGTACACGGCGGGCTCCTCGCGCGGCAGGTCGCGCAGCGCGAACTCCTCGCCCGTGGACTCGCGGATGAGGTCGAAGCAGTGCTGCAGGGCCGCGAGCATGCCGAGGCCGAGCAGGTCGAACTTCACGAGCCCCATCCACGCCGCGTCGTCCTTGTCCCACTGGATGACGGTGCGGCCCGGCATGCGGGCGTGCTCGATCGGCACGACCTCGCCGACGGGACGGTCGGTGAGCACCATGCCGCCCGAGTGGATCCCGAGGTGCCGCGGCGCGCCCATGATCTGCGTGGCGTACGCGATCACCTGGTCGGGGATGTCGTGCCCCGCGCCCGACTCGAGCGAGGCGCCCCAGCGCTCGACCTGCTTCGACCAGGCGTCCTGCTGGCCCGGGGAGAAGCCGAGGGCGCGCGCGACGTCGCGCACGGCGTTCTTGGGGCGGTACTGGATGACGTTCGCGACCTGCGCCGCGCGGTCGCGCCCGTACGTGTCGAACACCCACTGGATGATCTCCTCGCGCCGGTCGCTGTCGAAGTCGACGTCGATGTCCGGCTCCTCGTCGCGCATGGCCGAGAGGAAGCGCTCGAACGGCAGGCGGTAGAAGATCGCGTCGACGGCCGTGATCCCGAGCAGATAGCAGACGGCGCTGTTGGCGGCGGATCCGCGCCCCTGGCAGAGGATCCCGCGCCGCTTCGCCTCCTCGACGATCTCGCGCACGATGAGGAAGTAGCCGGGGAAGTCCTTCCGCTCGATGACGTCGAGCTCGTGGGCGATGCGCGCACGATCCTCCTGCGACAGGTTCGGGTAGCGGGCGGGCACGGCGCTCCACACGAGCTCGCGCAGGTACGACATGGGGGTGTGCCCCTCGGGCACGCGCTGCCGCGGGAGGGCGGGGCGCGCCGTGCGCAGCGGGAAGGCGAGCTCGCGGGCGAGGCGGGTCGAGGCCTCGACGGCGCCGGGGAAGCGCGAGAAGAGACGCGCCATCTCGTCGCCCGAGCGCAGGTGGGCGGATCCGGTCGCAGGCATCCAGCCGTCGAGATCGTCCATGCTGCGCGTCGCGCGGATGGCGGCGACCGCCTGGGCGAGCCCGACCTTCTCGGGGCGCGCGTAGTGCGCGTTGGCGGTCGCGACGACGGGCAGGCGGAGCTTCTGGGCGAGGCCCGCGAGGGCGTCGTTGCGGGGGTCGTCGAGCGGATCCCCGTGGTGGGTGAGCTCGACGAAGACGCTGTCGCGCCCGAAGCGCGAGACGAGGCGGCGCAGCTCGTGCTCGGCGGCGCTCAGGCTCTCGGGCCCGCGCTGCGCGAGGGCCCGGCCGACGGCGCCCTTGCGGCACCCCGTGAGGATCGCCCACGAGCCGTTCGCCGTCTCGGCCAGCTCGTCGAGGTCGTAGAGGGGGCGCCCCTTCTCCTTGCCGCGCAGCTGCGCCGAGGTGATGGCGCGGGAGAGGCGGTGGTAGCCCTCCTCGCCGCGCGCGAGGACGAGGAGGTGCTGGCCCGCGGGGTCGGGCAGGCCCTTCTGCGGGGCGGGCAGGTCGAGCGACAGCTCGGATCCGAAGACGGTCGCGACCGACGTGTGCTCGGCGGCCTCGGCGAAGCGCACGATGCCGTAGAAGCCGTCGTGGTCGGTCAGGGCGAGGGCCTCGAGCCCGAGCCGCTCGGCCTCCTCGACGAGCTCTTCGGGGGAGGAGGCCCCGTCGAGGAACGAGAACGACGAGTGCGCATGCAGCTCGGCGTAGGGTGTCGTGTTCTGGCGGCGGACGAGCGCGGGCGGCTCGTACGAGCCGCGTTTGCGGCTCCAGGCCGGGCTGTCGCCGCCGTCGGCCGCGGCGGGGCGCGGATCCGGACGGCGGCCGCTCAGGGCGCGCTCGAGCTCGCTCCAGGGAATGGGCGGGTTCGCGAATCCCATCAGGAGTACTTCCCTTCGAGTCGCCACGCGCCCGCTTCGAGCACGGCGAGCCACGCGGATCCGGCGTCGTCGACGAACTGGAAGCGATGCGCGGTGCGGGATCGCGCGGGATCCCACGTGCGCTCGATGAGCGGCCAGGGCCCGGCCCAGGCGACGATCGCCCTGCCGTCGAGCCGCGCGGGATCGGCCGAGACGAAGCCGCGGTCGTCGACCGAGACGGGGGAGCCGTCGGCGGAGAGGACCGAGGCGGGGCGCAGGTCGCGGAAGATCTCGGTCGGCAGGGGGCGGGGGAGTGAGCCCGGCCAGGGGCGGTCGCGCGGCCTCGGCGGCGGCGAGGCGTCGCCCCAGGGGCGCAGGGTCTCGCGTTCGGCCGGCGTGCGCCCGCCGCCGAGCACGGGGGTGAGGACCGCGCGGTGGCCGAGCGCGGCCTGCACGCGCGTCATGGCGTGGTGCGCGCGTTCGTCGGGCCCCTGGCCGATGAGCGCGGGGCGATGCCGGTCGCCGTCGTCGACGGCCTCGGGCTCGAGGACGATGCGCGCGACGCCGCCCGTGAAGGGCGAATCGCCCGGCGAGGGCTGCAGCTGCCATCGGACGCGGTCGACGATGCTCGCGGCGTCGAAGCTCGTGGGGTGCTGCCAGACCCGCTCGCTGCGCTCGTCGCGGTCGGTCTCGAGGGTGATGCGCACGGCCGTGCAGACGAGCGACTGCGCGCCCAGCCCGTCGCAGAACGCATCGGCGGTCTGCCGCACCGCGAACGCGACCTGCTCGGCGAGTTCGAGGGGAGGCTCGAGGTCGAGCGAGCGGATCAGCTCCGGCGGGGGCGTGCGCGGGACGACGGCGCGCGAGTCGGCGCCCGCCGCGAGGGCGTGCAGGCGCAGCCCGTGCGGGCCGAGGCGCTCGCGCACGCGCTCGACGGGGAGCGCCGCGAAGGCGCCGAGCGTCTGCACGCCGAGCCGCGCGAGCAGGAGCGCGAGATCCCTGTCGCCGAGCGAGGTCGTGGGAAGCGGCGCGAGGAAGCGCGCGGACTCGCCGCGCGGCACGACCGCGATCCGCGCGCTGTGGGGTGCTGTGTGCGTTGCGTGTGCTGTGTGTGCTGTGTGTGCTGCGTGTGCTGCATCGTCCTGGGACGCTGCGAAAGCTGTGCGCGTCGTGTCTGACGACGGCGTTGGAGTCGCCGATCTGGGTGCGTCTGCTGTGTGTGCTGGGTGCGTGGCGTCGCCCTGCGGCGCTGCGTGGGATGTGTGCGTGGTGTCGGTCGGGCGCGCGGGTGTCGCGGGGGCAGTCGCCCCTGCCGCCGTGCGTGCTGTGGCATCCGCGTGTGCTGCGCGCGTCGTTGTCGACGGATGCTCTGGGACTGCGGTTCCGGCCGTGCCCGCCGTGCGTGCCGCCTGCTCGGCGGTGAAAAGGCCGTCGGCGATCCCAATGCGCGCGTGCGGCAGCCCCATCTCGTCGAGGGCGTCGAGGAGGGCCGCCGCCGCTCGCGCCTCCCCGCGATAGAAGCGGGCGGGGCCGCGAGCGCGAATCGCGGCGAGCCCGGGGCGCAGCTGCTGCACGCCAGGGACGAGCTCTTCGAGGGCCGTCAGGATCCCGTGGAAGGCGCGCTCGTCTCGCGATTCGTCGGCGGGCAGCAGGATCAGTCGCGAGCTCGCGGCCTGTGCGTCGCGTCGCTTCTGGCCGCGAGAGACCCCCTCGGCGCGAGCTGCGGCCGAGCAGACGACGACGCGGCCGTCGTGGACGATCGCGAGGGGCGCGTCGGGTGAGACCCGGTCGGCCTCGGGCACCTCGCGCGCCTGCGTGCGCAGGTACGCGGTGATCGGCCAGTCGGGCAGCCACACCACGATCGCTCGTTCAGGCGCATGTTGGGCGGTGCCCTCGATCCGAGCGGATTCCTGAGCCCGCTGCGTGTTCCTCTGTGGTGCCATCACGCCCCCACCGCGGTGAGATGACCCTGCCTGCGGGGGAGCGCCGCGGGGGTCGATGCCCGCTCGATGCCGCCGGAGGGGCCGGGGAGCAGGACGCGTACGGTGCGCGGGCGCGGCGTGCGCCTGCTCGAGGCGGCGACCGTCACGGCGCGGGAGGTGAGGAGACCGTGCCCACGGCTGATGCCGTGCCACTCGGGGGCGCTCATCGTGAGCGAGGCCTCGACCCCGTGCCACGGGCCGACGACGAGCAGCGCGCTGCCGCGATCGTGCAGGCGCGCATCGAGGCGAGCGACTTCGGCTGGCGAGACACGCCCTCCGGGACGCACGGCGACCAGGGGGAACACATCGGCGGCGGAGGAAGCGGCCTGCATCCACCGAGATCCTGCATCGGGGATCAGCGCGAGATGCGAGGAGTCGACGCCGTACTCCTCGGCTGCCTCGGCGGAGAGGTCTGGGAGGCCGACGGCAGCGCACCACGATCCCTGCCTGGAGGCTTCGCCGAGCAGCGCGAGGAGCAGCCCCGTGGAATCGGGCAGCGCGTAGCTCGAGCCGGGGCGCAGCCCGCCCTCGGGAAAGAGCGGCGCGAGGGCATCGTGCACGGGCAGCGCGTCGACCTGGGCCGTACGCCGCTGCATCTGGCTGATCTGCGCCCGGAGGCGTGAGACCATCGCCGTCTGATCCGCCTCCACGGCCGCCTGCATGACTGCCATCCCCACACCTCGATTCTAGAAACTATGTTCGAATGAGCCAAGCGGCATTCGAACACTATTTCGAACCCCTGACAAACGAGCGAGTGCCTGCGCAGACGCCGCCACCCGAGTGCCGAAACGCGCTCGAACGGCCTGTCGAGGGCGTGTCGGCACTCGGGAACCAGCCGGCCTGTGGATAACGTCAGCGAGCGAACGCGAGATGCGGGAGCGTCGGTGTATGGCGCGCAACATCCAAGAGCTCGGACCGACGTTCTCGGTGCGCGCCGCGCGCGAGGCGGGCATCACGGAGAAGCGCCTGCGCAATCCGAACCTCGGTCGTCCGTTCCGCGGGGTCCGCACGCTCGAGCGATCCACGCCGACAGCGCATGACGTGCAGGACGAGCGCGACGACGCATGGCGGCGGATCCGCGCGTACGCCGAGATCATGCCGGCGCACGCGTTCTTCGTCGGGCCGACCGCGGCGCTCATCGCGGGCGTCCCGCTCCCCAGCGGGCTGCACCGCGAGATCCATGTCGGCGTCGAGTTCCCGCGCACGCCGCCGCGACGTCCGGGCGTCCGGGGCACGCGCATCAGCGTGTCCGGCTCCGTGCACGTCGCGCAGGGGCTGCGCATCGCGGCGCCGGCCGTCACGTGGGCGACGCTGGCGCCGCATCTCGGCGAGTATGACCTCGTGGCGGCGACCGACCACCTTCTGCGGGTGCCGCGCTCGCCTGGCCGACTCGTGCGGCTCGAGCGCACGCAGCCGTATGCGACGCATGCGTCCCTCGCGCGGGTGCTGGAGCAGCACCGATGGCGGGGATCCGGCGCGCTGCGCGGTGCCCTCGCTCGGGCGCGAACCGGGGCATCGTCGAGACCCGAGACGTGGAGCCGGCTGCTCATCGTCGATGCCGGCCTGCCCGAGCCTGTGCTCGACTACGACGTGTACGACCGAGACGGCGAGTTCCTCGGCGCGGCCGACCTCGCGTATCCCGACCGAAAGGTGGCGATCGAGTACGAGGGATCGGGCCACCGCGAACGAGTGCAGTTCGAGCGCGACATCGATCGCTTCGCACGGTACGAGGACGCCGGATGGTCGTTCGTGCGATTGACGGCGCATCACGTTTTCCGGTTCCCCGAGGAGGCGCTCCGCCGCATCGCCCGGAAGGTCGGTCCGGACTGAGTCGCGTCTCGCGAGTGCCAACACGCCCGGAACGCCCGCTCCGAGGGCGTGTCTGCACTCGGGAGAGGGGCGACGCCGTGTAGCACGAGCCCGATACTCGCTTCCGAGTGCGCTCGTGCCCCCGAACCCCGCCGCGAGGGCGGCTCGGCACTCGGGGCGGCGTGTGGCGTCGGCGCACTGGCCAAACGTGCCGTCCCGAGTGCGTTCGCGTCCTAGGTTGGCGGTCCGGAGTGCGTTCGCGCCCTCGAGCGCCGTCGCAAGGGCGTGTCTGCACTCGGGAAGGGGGCGTTGTCGTGTGGCGCTCGCCCCACACCCATTACCGAGTGCGTTCCTACCTCTCGCACGCCGTCGTGAGGGCGTGTCAGCACTCGGGTGGGGGACGCCGTGTGGTGCTCGCCCAACGTGCGTTCTCGAGTGCGTTGGCGTCCTCGGCTGGCAGGCGCCCCGCACTCCCGACCGAGTGCGTTCGCGCCCTCGTGCGGCCCGACGAGGGTGGCGCGATACTCGCGAACGGCGTATGGCGCCGGTTCACTCGCACGGCGTACGTTCCGGAGTGCGTTCGCGTCCTTGAGCG